>JBGQAS010000247.1:0-4020 GCA_041494435.1 Anaerolineaceae bacterium
GAACTTGATGGTAAAGAGCACGCTACCCTGGTTCGCGAAAAACAACGCGACTTTATTAAAGGAAATCTGTTGCATGTTGATTTTCAGGTCGTGTCGCTAACTGAGAAAATCCGCACCACTGTCGGCATCGAATTCACCGGGCTTTCACCCGCTGTTAAAGATTTCAATGGCGTTGTTGTGGAAGGTTTGGATGGTCTGGAAGTTGAATGCTTGCCGCAAGACCTGCCCGAACGCTTCATCGTGGATGTTTCCACTCTGCTCAAAATTGGTGATTCCATTCACGTCAAGGATATCCCGGTACCCGCCAATGTTGCTGTTCTTGACAACCCGGATGAAATGATTGTCATCATCACAACTCCCGCGGCTGAAGAAATTGTTGAACCCACCCCCGAAGAAGTTGCTGCAGCTGAAGCTCTTGTGGAACCCGAAGTCATTGAAAAAGGCAAGAAGGAAGAGGAAGTTCCTGAAGAAGGTGGTAAACTTGAGGGTAAAGGTGTTAAACCCGAAGCTAAAGGTGCAAAACCCGAAGCTAAAGGTGCAAAACCCGAAGCTAAAGGCAAATAACTTCTACGAATTTAAAAAAGCAGCGGATTTCTCCGCTGCTTTTTTTATTTGAGTTTTTCAACCAATTGAATAGTTATAAAGGCTGAAATTCCCCAAAGAAGTTCGTGCTCATATTCTTGAAAAAAGTATACCTTCCTTTTTTCCCCTTCCGCGGATTCATAATCCTTCAAAGAGTAATTCTGAGGATTTGCCAGCCAATTCAGTGGTATGGAAAAGGTGTGGTTGACTTCCATCCTTGAAAGTGTTATTTCAATGGGGCAAGGAATTTCACCGACGATTGGATAGATTTGATATTCGTTCCGGAAAACCAAGGGGTTTAGTTGACCCAGAACCTTGATCCATTGGGATGGGATGCCGATCTCCTCCCGTGTTTCTCTTAATGCCGTCTCGATGGGATTCTTATCCCCCTGCTCTGCCATTCCGCCAGGAAAGGATACCTGGTCTTTATGTTTATCCACCCAGCTGGAACGATGGATAAACAAGACATTCCATTGATTATTCTGCAAGGATAGTGGGATTAACACAGCCGCCTTGGGAATATTTTCTATATCCTCTTGGATCTGTTCTGGTTTTGCCAGTCTATCCTTTATTTCTGAGCTGGTTAACTTTGAAAAATCAGTACCTGCAGATTTTTTCATCTTTATGGCAAATTGGATTGTCTAAACGGCTTTATATATCTTTTTCAAACTCATGAAGATCAACGTTTGGTTGGTCTGCTGCTCGCAAAATGGGACGGGCAAATATTAGAAATCCGGTATGGGCAATCATGCGATCCGTGGGTCGAAATCTTTCAGGTTCGGGTTTGTAATAGCGCAGCATGATTTCCAATACATCAAGAAAGGCGAAATCATTGCGTTTCAACTCTGTCATCAATTTGATCACCTGGTTGGTTGTAGGCAAGATGGCACCAAAAAAACCACCTGGTTTCAAGCAATTTCGAGATTGGAGTATGTAGTCGTACGGGTTGGGCAAATCCAGGAAAAGGGCATCTGCATCCTTTTCATCAAAACCGTCCTGAATATCCTTTAGTTTGAATTCTACACGGTGGTCCAACCCCAGGCGGGTGAGATTATTCCGCGCAAGGTTCTGCATGTCCGTCCGTTTTTCGTAACTAATTACTTTACCCGTATCACCCACGGCATAGGCAAAGGCGGTTGTCAATGATCCAGAGCCTGTTCCTGCTTCCACCACCTTGATGCCAGGACCAATTCCCATTGCCAGGAGTATGTACCCAATTTCCTTTGGATAGAGGATTTGGCTTATCCGTGGTGTTCCCTGCAATAAATCCGCCAAAGCAGGCTGCAGCACAAAAAAAGGGGCACCGTTGTGACTGAATAACTGGGAACCCCAGGTCTTGCCAATTAAATCATCATGTTTCAAAACACCCCGATGGGTTTGAAACTCTGATCCTGATTTTATCTGGATAATAAAATGCTTGTGACCTAATCCAACCAATTCCACCCAATCGCCGTCAGAGACGGTCGTTCCGTGCAAATTCCAACTCAATAGCTTGCTCCTATTTTTCTGTCGGCAAGGGCTTGATCAAGCTCAGCCAATGCCCGACAAACAAGAATAATGCGCTAAAAAGGGTTGCCAACCCGAGGTGCAAGGGTCCAATGCTTAAGAAAGTCCAACCCAAAATGGATGCCAAAAAATGTCCGATCCAAAATCCCGCCCAACTTAGCAGGATATACAAAATCAAGTGGGAGAATTTCCCCCCTTTCCATAAATGAAAAATGGCTCCATACATGGTGGAAAATAGGATCCCATAAAGCACGGATGGTATGGTCATAATTCTATTTTACTTGAAACTGAATCCTTATTGAATTATTCCGCTTCCGACAACTTCTTCACCAATATAAAAGACTGCTATTTGACCCGGTGTGATATCCCGGAGCAAAACAGAAGAGACTACTTCAATTTTTCCATCCTTGCTTCTATTTATGGTTGCTTCGACTTTCTTGGCATGATACCGAATTTGAAGTTGAACAGTACCAGGCATTTCTGGTTCCCTTCCCAGAATCCAATTCAGATTCGTCACAATGAAGTTCTTAGCTCCCAATTCTGACTTGTGGCCAATGATCAACTTGTTTGTGCCAACTTCTTTGCGAATAACGTAATACGGTTCAGCTGCAGCTATCTTAATCCCCTTTCTCTGGCCGATCGTATAGCTGGGTAATCCATCATGACGTCCGAGAATATTGCCTTTTGAGTCGACGATGTCCCCTTTCCTATTGTCGCCTACTTGGAGCTCTTTTAGAAATTGCTCTGGGGACTTCGCGCCTAGAAAACATAGATCCTGGCTTTCATGCCGTTCTGCCGTGTCCAAACCGTAATGTAGAGCATTCTCCCTGACTTGATTCTTTGTAAGTTCACCAAGAGGGAAAATTGTGCGAGACAGTTCATTCTGGGTTAAGCCACTTAGGACGTACGATTGATCTTTCTTCTTATCTTCAGCAATACATAGATGGAAAATATTTTTCTTATCTTGGGTCAATTTTGCATAATGACCCGTCGCTAAAAAATCTGCAGCAAAGTAGTTCAATTGCTCAAGTAATACATTCCATTTGACCTTCACATTACAAACCCAGCATGGATTTGGGGTTACACCCTGCTCATGACTCTTTACAAAGTATTGAACTACTTCTTTGTAAAAGATGGTTTTCGCATCTATCACATAAAAAGGAATCCTGAGTTGATTTGCGGTAGTCTTGGCAAGTCGCTGGGCTTCCGGAGTGCAACAGGCATTTTGCGTTTCACATGTTGGATCAGACCATAGGTTCAGCATGATCCCTGTGACGGCAAATCCTTCTTCCAACATGAGCGCAGCGGCTACAGAACTGTCTACTCCCCCACTCATGGCTACCAGAACGTGCCTTTTTTGGCTCACAGCCGGTTTTTCCTCAACCGGGCAACTATTTCCACCAGCGAAGCCACAAAACTGTCCAATTCCCTTTTGGTGGTCTGATTTCCCAAGGTTACCCTCAAGGATCCCAACGCCAAATCGTCAGGCACACCGATGGCTTTCAGTACCTCAGAGGGCTTTGGGTTACCTGTTTTGCAAGCCGAACCGGAAGAACAGGCAAAACCGGCTCGGTCCAGTATAATGACCAGCTGATTTCCATCGATTCCCTGCAAGATGAAGCTGGCATGGTTGGAAAGCCGCTGGGTTGGGTGACCTGTCAGCTTTACTTGTGGGATTTGACCCAAAATTGTCACAATCAGAAAATCGCGTAATTCTCTGATCTTGGACTCGGTTTTCTCGAATGACTTTTGTGCAAGCTCCAGCGCCGTTGCTAATCCAACGATGTAAGAGACATTATGGGTGCCGGCACGCAATCCTTGTTCCTGGCTTCCGCCAGTTTGAGTAGGAAAGAGTTGTATGGTGGGTTTTTTGATCAACGCACCCACACCTTTGGGACCATAGAACTTGTGCGCTCCAATGGTTAAGAGATC
>JBGQAS010000210.1:0-4413 GCA_041494435.1 Anaerolineaceae bacterium
AAACCGGGAAAGAATCTCCCTGGAACAGTTCTATGACCAGGTAGTAGATCAAATCATGTCTGTATCCCAAACAGTTATCGGTAAAACGGTCACAGTGGATCTACACAACCAACTGATCCAGCAAATGGCGGATGAGATCTGGCGCTTGGGTCGAGAGGACCTCCAACGAGTGGCTTCCATACGCAACTCCTTGAGAGAGCGAGTCCCCATCGTGCATGTCGATACAGCCATGCCCCTCACACCCGACCAACAGGGGCTCATGGTGCGGACCTTCAGTGCCCTGGCTGACCGGACGATCAAGATGGAGATCCACGAAGACAAAGGGTTGGGAGCTGGTTGCCATATCCGCATCGGTGATCTGGTGGTGGACAACACAACCACTGCCCAGGTGCAGAAATTGCGCGATTCTGCCACGGCAGAATTAAAGAAAAAATTAGAAATATAGAACGGACAGCATGCGAGCATTGGATAAGTTTAGGGCATCTGCTACAAAAAAGGGGTCGCTTCAAGATGCAGCCCATCAGCAGATTGTTAAGATTTTCGAAGAGAACAAAAAGGAAGAAATCAACCTTGAAAAGGGAATCCATTCCCTGATTGAAACCCTGCAGACGCAATCCGCTGGATTGAAAGTGGGGATGGAGTACCAGGATGTGGGGACCGTTCAGCAGGTGGGCAATGGTGTGGCTCGCATTTCCGGGTTGCCGAACATCGGTACCAACGAATTGGTCCGATTTCCTTCGGGATTGGAAGGGATGGTCCTTAACCTCGATCACGACTGGATCGATGTTCTATTGCTTGGACCTGATGAGGGCATATTCGGAGGAGACCTGGTCACGACTACTGGCAGGATGCTCAAGGTGCCGGTAGGACCAGAAGTGTTGGGCAGGGTGCTGGACCCCCTGGGAAAACCGCTCGATTCCGACATGGTCGTCGATGCGGTCGACCGGTATTTCATTGAGAGGGACGCCCCGGGGATTATCGACCGGGAAAAAGTAACCGTACCGCTGCAAACAGGTTCCAAGGTATTGGATGCCCTCATCCCCATTGGACGGGGTCAGCGTGAGCTGATCCTGGGTGACCGCAAGACAGGCAAGACAACCCTGGCAGTGGACACCATCATCAACCAATCGCATGGAGACGTGAACTGCATATACGTGGCCATAGGTCAGAAAAAATCCACCACGCTCGGTGTGATTGAAACCCTGAAAGCTCACAATGCCATGCGCTACACCACAGTGATCATGGCAAGTCCTGATGATCCACCTGCGCTTCGCTACCTGGCTCCATTCACCGGCTGTGCCATGGCGGAGTACCTGGTATACGTGATGGGCCGGGATGTGCTGATCATTTACGACGATTTAAGCAAACACGCCAATGCTTACCGCGAGATCAGTTTGCTCCTCAGGCGCCCCCCGGGCCGGGAAGCGTATCCGGGAGATATTTTCTACCTGCACTCTCGCTTGCTTGAAAGAGCTTGCAAGCTTAATGAAGCCAATGGCGGGGGTTCACTGACCGCCTTGCCCATCGTAGAAATCCAGCATGGCAACCTGTCATCCTACATCCCCACCAACCTGATTTCCATAACTGATGGTCAGATTATCCTGGACACAGAATTGTTCAATGAGGGTATCCGTCCCTCGGTTGATATCGGTCGGTCCGTTTCGCGCGTGGGTGGGGCAGCACAAACCAAGGTGATGCGCTCCCTGGCAGGCAACCTTCGGCTGGAACTTTCGCAATACAGCGAGGTCGCCCAATTCACCCGGTTTGGTACAGAAATGGATGAAGCCACCCAGCGGCAAATTGAGCGTGGAAAGCGGGTGCAGACCATTTTGAACCAATCTGCCCATGCGCCTCTCAGTCTCGCAGAAGAAATTGTTTCCTTATATGCTGTTCTGCAGGGCTATATGGATCAAATCCCGGTTGAAAAAATCCGCGAAGTGGAAAATGAACTGCAGAAGTATTTCCTACAGGAAAAAGGCGATTTGCTGAGACATATCAACCGCAGCGGAGAACTTAAAGAGGAGAGTGAAGCTGAACTAAGGCAGGGGATCGAAACCTGCCTCACCCAATGGAAGGAAAAAAACGAGCCCAAACATGAAGAAAATGATCATGGCGGTGATACCGCAGGTCCAGTCCAACCTGGTGCTTGAAGCCCTAGCGCGCGCCGGGTACGTTGCCACGTACGACGAGGGCAAAGGTGGGATGATGCACCAATCCAAGACGAAATTGTTTATTGCTGTCAATGAAGACGAATTGGAAAAAGTCCTATCTATTATCAAAGAAAATTTGAAGACCCGGGAGACCAAGGATCAGTCAATTGATTCCATACCCGGTTTGACTTTCATTGACCCCGAAAAAGGGGGTTCTGCGATTTTTATCTGGGATGTGGAGAGGGTGGAAACCATTTAGGCGTATATGGCAGAAACCATCGAGCGTGTCCAGGCACGCCTGCAGAACATTTCGATCGTTAAACCCCTGCTGGAAGCATTGAAAACAATATCGTTGGGGAGCTGGCAGACCGCCTTGCGTTTCAGCCGGACGAGCGAGGAATACCGTACTCGCCTCGAACAGCTCATGCTTCAGGTTGTTCCTCACCTTTCGACGAAGATTGCTTTTTCGCCTAATGGATCACATCATCCACTCCGAATCTTGGTAGTGATTGGAAGCGAACGTGGCTTGTGCGGGAATTTCAACCATACTCTTGCTCAATATGCTGCTGCTTACCTTACGGAATTGGAGCAGCATAAGGAAAATGTTGAAGTCCATATATATGGAACTGCCTTGGGAAGAGCCTGCCGGCATGAATTTCAAAGTCGATGGCAGTTTGAGCAGCACACTATGCCCGGAGTTGCTCCTTCCAAAATGGCAGGGGAACTGAATAATCGCTGGTTGGAAGGCTATGACCTCGGTAATGTGGACCAAGTGGAGATCATCTTCAACCAGAGTCTCCGAGCCGGTCGATACAAAACGGTGAGGATAAGCCATCTTCCGCCGAAACTCCCCGAAATGGATATCCGTGAACCCCCCTGGCCCGATTCCATCTTGGATACGAGCGCCAGGGTACTTTTCCTCGAATTGCTTCGACAGCTTCTGGCGCTGGACCTTTACGGAGTCTTCCTCTCCTCGGCTATTGCGGAGCATTCCGAACGATACCAGTTGATGGAACAAGCCACCAAGAATGCGGATGACCTCATCGAAGAGCTTACCCAGGATGTACAGGCAGCCCGGAGGCAGGCCATCACCAACGAGATGGAAGAGCTGGCTGTGGGAGCTGGACTGCTTTAGTTTTTCTTCCGTCAATTTCCGAATTCCCACCCATATTTTCTAAACATCCGAAAAGTTGTACACTGATTTGGGAGGTGCCCGATGCCAAAGCAGATCGTTCTGGGTGTGGGGGAAGAATTCCTGAGAAAAGAAGGAATGATTCAAAAAGTCGAACCTTGGGAAGACGGATTTCGCACCCGACCTGACCGGGGGGAATTCGAGTGGTGGTATTTCGATGCCCACTTGAAAGACGGCACGACCCTGGTCATTGTTTTTCTGACCAAGAGCATCCTTAATCCGAAGGCACCTTTTGAACCCCAGGTTACCATCACTGTTACCAAGCCCGATGGTAAGAAAATGTTCCGGGTGGTCAAGACGACGCCGGAACACTTCTCTTCCGCAAGGGACCGTTGCGACGTGCATATTGCGAGTTGCCATGTCCATGGAGATTTGAAGAAATACAACCTTCATGTGGAGGCGCCGGCCGAAGGGGATGAGTCCGAGATCAAGATCGACCTGGATTTCACCGGAGCGGTGGATGCCTGGCGACCGGGTGTCGGGAAAAATTACTATGGCAAAGGAATGAAATCTTACTTTGCCTGGCTGGCAGCAATCCCCTTTGGAAATGTCCGCGGAAAAGTACTGTACGAGGGTAAAGAGAAGAGTGTTTCGGGAGAGGGGTATCACGATCACGACTGGGGAAATGTCGCACTTCCCACGGTCTTATCGCACTGGGTATGGGGGCGAGCCAGCGTTGAGGGATTCAACCTAATATTTGTCGAAATGGTTTCCCAGCGAGCGTATGGATGTAAAAAATTACCGGTCTTCTTTTTGACCAAGGGTCGAAAATTATTAGTCGAAGATGGACGGCCTTTACAGTTGAGACAGTCCAATTTCATTCGACACAATTCTGGTAGAAGATATCCCCAAGAGTTAAATTTTCAATGGCAAAATGAAGAGGGCAAGGTTTTTTTGAAATTATCCGAACCGGAAGTGATTGAGGCAACCAGCCTATTGACCATGCTGCCAGGGTGGCAGCAAAAGCTAGCCAGGTTATTCGTCAACCCTTATTATTTCAGGTTCAGTTCCCGCCTCGACCTGGAAGTGGAATTGGGGAAAATCCAAACCAAAGTTACAGGGAAAGCCCTG
>JBGQAS010000014.1:0-13864 GCA_041494435.1 Anaerolineaceae bacterium
ATCCCGACAAACTGCAAAGTCTTGACTGCTGGGACGTTGTATGAATTTGCCAAGGCTGTCCGTACGGTAACCGGGCCATGGAACCTTTTATCGTAGTTGTTCGGCACGTAAGGCGGATTGGGATCATTCGGAAGGCCCGAAGGGGTGAATTCCGAGGGAATATCCCAGATCAAAGTGGCGGGAGTCCATCCCTTTTCAAAAGCAGCTGTATAGGTGACAGGCTTGATGGATGAACCAGGCTGTCGGGGTTGGACGGCCATATTAATCTGACCTGAAATGGCATCATTGTTGAAATCTGCAGAACCCACCATTGCCAGGATCTCCCCGGTGGAGGGTTGTATTGCCACCAACGCACCATCCAGAACGTGCAGGGCTCCCAGGGATTGGATCTGTTGGGAGACTATTTGTTGGGCAGCATCTTCCAGTGAAGGGTCCAGGGTTGTATACACCTGGAATCCGCTTCGATAAATGGTCTGGTCGCCATATTCCTGTTCGAGGATGCTGCGAATGTAGTTCACCCAGTGCGGATACAGCATATTGAAATTAGGCTTGGAAAATGGAGTGGTGGAAATCTCTTTTGCAGCAGCGGAAAGTTCTTGCAGGGAGGCGCAGGTTGGTTTGGTGTTTGACCCTAAAGTAACACAATAATTATTTGCTTTAAGATATTCGTAAACCAGACCCAATACTTGTTCAGCGCGATGATAAGTTTGATCTGGATTGGTGAAAATATCATAAGTGGAGGGCGATTGGGGTATCCCAGTCAGGAAAATAGCTTGACCCAGGGTCAATTGGGCAGCTGTGGTGTGGAAATATGACTCTGCTGCTGCTTCGATGCCATAAGCCATATTCCCATAATTGTTCTCGTTCAGGTACAACTCCAGGATTTGATCCTTGGTATATACCTGGGTGATGCGTGCAGAAAGAATGATCTCGCGAGCTTTTCGTTCAACAGTCTGTTGACCGCGCTCGTCTGGACCCATCAATAAATTCCGTGCCAATTGCTGAGTGATGGTGGAAGCCCCCGATACGATGGTCCGGGCTGTGTAGTTTTGCCACAAGGCTCGAAAAAGCGCAGGAAGGTCGTAACCGGGGTTGGCATAAAAGTTTTTGTCTTCGGTGGCAATGGTTGCCAGGACGACATAAGGAGAAATATCCGCAAGTTTTACATAGGATCTTCGCCCAGCATTTGGATCGATGATCTCATAGATCAGCTTGCCAGACCGGTCAAAGATCCGAGTGGTCTCGAATTGGGATGCTTTTGCCTGCAGTTCTGCCACGCTCGGCAGGGTTGCACTAATACGAAAATATTGATATACGACCAGCAAGCCGACTGCGATGATCCCGATGATCCCGAGGAAAACCAGGCCGACAAGCACCTGGAACAGGCATGTCCACACCCTGGGACGCCGACCATTCTTCATTCGCCTGGCTGCGGATCGAAAACTTCGGCTCGATGGCGGTGTAGGGGTTGTTTTAGCCCCGGATGGCGTGGTCAAAGCTGCGTCCGTCACCTGGGTGGCATTCATATCGGTTTCTTCCACACGGTGGGGGAGGGGATCTCTTACGGGAACCGGTGGAGGGGATTTGGGTATGACAACAGGTTCAGGTGAGGGTTCCTTTTTCACCTTGCTGGGTTCGGTTAATTTTCGAAATCGATCTTCAGGAGGGGTAGTGATCGGGTCATCGTCCATTGGTATTTAAACGCTTTAAAATGAATAAAGTTCCTGTTTAAGGATTCTAGCACAGAACCCCAAGTAAAACCTATGGATGCATTCGTAGAAAGTAGTTTCTAACAAGTTGGATAGATTATTCTCTCTACACCTGTTGTAAAATATGTATGAAAATTGTACACTCAAAAGGATAAGAATTTTTTTCTACTTCCAAATCCATTGATGATCCATATTGGGAAGGAGAATGATGAAAAAGACGGTTGTTTCTGAAAAAACCAAGGATTACCTGCTGATAGCGGTAGTGCAATCCCAGGACGCAGAAAATGCTGAGGATGCTTTGTGCAAGGAAGACTTCTCAGTAACTCGTTTTCCATCGGTGGGAGCATTCCTGGGGCGTAAAAATGCCACATTGATGATTGGCCTGCCAAAGATCAAAAGAAAGAAAGCTATTGAATTATTGCGCAGTATTTGTCGCGAACGGGTGGAATATATCGCAGTACCCCTGGAGAGTGCACCTCTTCCCATGCCCAACCCAACACCCATCACAATTGGAGGAGCGACCATATTTGGGATGAACATCGAGCACTTCGAGGAGGTGTGATTTGAAGTTGATTATCGCCACGCTGCCCGATCCATGCGATGAGTTGGTTGCCAAGGAATTGGTAACCTCATCCTTCCATGTGACGACGATTGCCTCCACCAGTGGATTCTTACGAAAAGGGATGACCACTTTGTTGGTTGGGGTTGATGAAAAAAAACTGGAAAAAGCATTGAAAATTATCCGTACGATTTGCTCCAAGAACCGTGAAATCACCCACCAACATCCGGCTTCAATTTTTGTGATGAAGGTAAACGAGTATATTCACTTCTAAACAAACCTGAAAAGAAGACTCCTTCCTCAAAAAATTGGGAAGGAGTCGTTTTTTATTCGTGGAATTCTTCCACGTGATAGATGAATACTTCCAGCAATTTCAATTCCCATAACCTCTTGCTGGAACCCATTTTCTCACACAAATGTCCAAGGAACATTTTGGGATCAGGAAGTTGATCCCACACCTGCGGAAGAAATGTAGCCCGGCGGCTCCCGTCCTTCAGAATCACCCCATCGACCTGGGGATGCAGCAAACCGGGAAGATCAGTTGGATGCTCATACACCAATGGTTCCGGTGGTGTCAACCTTGAAATTTCAATGGAAATCTTTTTCACTTCCTCTGCCTTCACGGAGGGAAACCGGTAATCTTCAAAAGCTGCATGGATGGCATGTGCTCTGACATCCTCAACCAGGGGTACGTGTGCTTCAAGTGAACCGATGCAACCTCTCAGTTGCCCCTTGATGGTTAAGGTAACAAAGGAAGCCCCGATCTCTTGCAATGCCGGAGGGTACTCCTTTAGGCGCAGAATTGGCAGGAATTGATGGTTTGCCGTCAACTCAATGGCTTCACGGGCTTCATGGAGCAATAGATGTTTTTCAGCGCTGGTTAACGGTTCCATGGTTGATCCTTTCCGAAAGAGTTTCTTATGTATATTTATACGAATTTGATGAGCCAAAGTCAATAGAGGTTCCACCAAAACTGGCATAAACCTTGCTATATTATTTATAAAATTAAGGTAATATCATAGCAATGATCGAAAATCAATCCGAAACCCAAGATCAGGGCCTTCAGCCTCAGGTAACTCCTGTTCCCAAACACAAATCATCATTACTCGGGAACTTGCAGGCTATATTTTCCGTCGCTATTCTTATGGCAACATTGTTTACCATGTGGAACCCTGCGAACTTGTTTTCGAATCAACTATTAAACCAGGCATTGCAAAGCTTTGTCTCCAACCCGGTTTCAGCACCTGCAGTTACAGAAGGCACCCCTCAGGCTACCTTCACCCGCATAGGGATTATCGCAGGACATTACAGTGACGACCCAACAAAATACGATCCGGGAGCCGTCTGTTCGGATGGATTAACCGAGGAGAAAGTCAATTACAACATTGCGTATCTGGTTTATCAAAAACTCACGGCACTTGGCTACCCGGTGGATTTACTCCAGGAATTTGATCCCAAACTGATGGGATACCAGGCAGCCGCACTCGTATCCATTCACAACGATTCCTGCCAATACATCAATGAAGATGCCACGGGTTTCAAGGTGGCTTCTGCCATTGCCAGCGCCAGCCCGGAAAATGACGCCCGCCTGACGAATTGTTTGATCGACCGGTATGGCAAAGACACTGGTATGCATTTCCATTTCAACACGATCACACCAGATATGCAGATGTATCACGCTTTCTACGCGGTCAACAGCCAGACTCCGGCTGCTATTATCGAAACCGGGTTTCTAAACCTTGACCGGGCATTCCTTACTGAACACACAGACACCATCGCACAGGGGGTGGTGGATGGGATTCTGTGCTATATCCGCAATGAATCCATCGATAGCGCCACTCCCACGCCATGAACGAGATTCCTAACCTCAAAGCAGAGCAGTTGTTACAGGCTTCCAAAAAGGCGTTGCAGGAAGGACGCCGAAGTGATGCCCGTAATTTAGCACTGCAAGCAGCTGAACTTGATCCAAACATCGAAGAAACCTGGTTGATCCTGGCTGCCCTGGCTAGCCCGCAAGCCAGCCTAGCTTATCTCCAAAATGCTCTGCGCATCAACCCGAACAGTGACCGTGCCCGTTTGGGAATGAAATGGGCCATGGACAGAGTCCAGAAGGAAAGCGGAATTCCTACCACCCCGGGTGTGGATGCGGTTAAATCAGGGGTCACAACTTCATGGAGATCAGAATCATCTATACCTGTTCCACCAGGCATACCCGACACCAAACCACCAGCTCCGTTACAAATGCCAAAATTGGAGCCCGTGGATGCCTTGCGGCGTGATATTCAATCTTCCACAGAAGGGAAAAAACTCACTCAAGAAGATCAATCCTTGAACCCTCAAGTGCTTGGAAAGAAAAAATCTTCCCGCTTTTCTCTGTGGGTTGCTGTGCCTTTGATAGCAATACTCCTGGCATGTTTAGGATTGGTGGGATTCTCCCTGCTTTCAACCCATGTGGCAGATGCCAGTAGCGCAGCCGCGGCTCAAGTGCCGACATCGATTTTATTCAAACCTTCGCTTACACCCACGCCGACCATCACTCCCACCCCAACCAACACTCCGACCCCTACTTCCACTCCGACGGTCACCCCCATTCCGACCGAAACATCCACTCCCGCGCCATATCCCACCGTGCCACCTCAAACTTCTTATGAGAATCCTCCCTCTGGTGTGGGTGCTGATGAGCGCTGGATCGATGTGGATTTGAGCCAGCAGATGGTTTATGCTTATGTGGGGAGTGAGTTGGTGAACTCCTTCCTGGTTTCCACGGGGACTTCTGCTCATCCTACCGTAACAGGTAGGTACCATATTTACGTTAAATATCTTTACGATGATATGTCGGGACCGGGTTATTTTTTGCCCGATGTGCCCTATGTCATGTTTTTCTATTCAGGCTACAGCCTGCACGGTACGTATTGGCATCATAATTTCGGCACCCCCATGAGTCACGGTTGTGTCAACATGTACACCCCCGATGCTGAATGGCTTTTTAATTGGGCGAGTGTCGGCACTCTCGTAAATGTCCATTACTAGATAATACCTTTATTGGCATTTATTCCCCCTGGATTAACAATTCGCTGATACGACTGCTGGAATTCAAGCAATCAAATATGATATAAATACCAGCAAGGAAATGTATGAATAAACCTGTATTTGAGGGGCTGGTTGTAGATGAAGCCGATCACCCAGTAAAAACTGCTTACGTGGGTGAGGAGCCTTTTTACGTAGTCGACGATGCCGGGTTCCAGCGTCATATCCCGTCAGAAAAAATCGATAGAGAAGTCTTAAAGTTGATGATGTCAGAGGTCAAAGAGAACGAAGACGCCATAACGGAACAAACCGCCAAAATGCTGGGTCAGGAGGACATTTTTACAACCGCCATGATCCGCAACCAGTTGGAACATCTTGATTCGCAAATTGATACACTACTTAAATCCGGCATCCCTGCAGAAGGCCGGACTTACCTGGGGATGATGGGCTTCAAGGTGGTGGTGAATATCCACGGCGATATAGTCAAAGTGGAACAACCATCCAAAGCCGTCGATGGAGATGGAGATTCGTAAATTCCACAAAGAGGCTCTTGATTTATATAGCAAAATAAAGCGTTGAAAAAATGAAAAACATAATCGAAGTCACCGAAATCAATTTTGAGCCAGAAGTAATGGCTTATTCCAAGAACACTCCGGTAGTCTTGGACTTTTGGGCTGAATGGTGCCATCCTTGTAAAACTCTTGGGGTGGTGTTGGAAAAAGTTATAGATGAGATGGGCGGAAAGTATCGCCTAGCTAAGCTAAATGTGGACGAGAATCCCAATCTTGCCATTCAATTCAATGTCAGTAGTATTCCCACTTTAAAAGCAGTGAGCAACGGGGCAGTGGTAGCGGAAATGATCGGCAATCACCCCGAGAACCGCGTCAGAGAATTCCTGGCTAAGATTGCTCCCCCCAACCCGACAAACCTCGAAAATGAGAAAGCGCAGAGTCTTTTACTCGATCACAAATGGAAAGAAGCTGAAACCATCTTCAGAAGAGTGCTTGAGAGCAACCCAGATCTCCCTGTAGCTTTATTAGGGCTGGCAATAGCCCTGCTTGCTCAGGCTCAACCTGAAGAAGCCGAAGCCATCCTTCACAATTTTCCAGCGAGCAAGGAATATTCGCGAGCTCAAATACTGTTACCCTACGCAAATCTACTGCTGGAGTCCCCTGGCAAGTCAGAGATTTCTCCTAGAGACCTGGATTCAGTCTTCGAAAAGTCCATCGAATTTGCGAGGCAGGGCAAGCTTCAACTGGCGACAGAAGGATTTCTCGACATTCTTCGAAGCGATAAAAACTATCGAAAAGGTCTGCCCAAGCAACTTGTTCTAAGCCTTTTGGAAATACTCGGTCCCGAGAATAATGAATCCCGCATGTATCGCTCGGAATTGGCCTCGATCCTACATTAAAGAATCAAAATTATTGAACCCAAGATTAGATAAGGAAAGAGGCTGCCCTTAGGCAGCCTCTTTGGATCTATCTCAAAACCATTGTTCCCCAAGTGGTGGGATCGGTTAGGTGGCGGAAGGGATCGTTGGACATCATCGTCTGTTGCTCATTTGCAGACGGATTGTCGTTGTCTGAAATGGAAATCGCAAAACCCAAAGCTTCGCCATACCAGGGGGTCACTCCCAATTTGCTCCACGGAATTCTAAATTCCACACGGTAGATCCCATCCGCGTAGTAAGCTCCAATCGAGACTGAAGAAATCCCCCCTGCGGTAGGAAACCATTTGAAGATTTCAGGATTTGTTCCTGCAGTTGGGTTACCAGGGGATATCCCAATCTGGTAATCATCCGCTGAAAGGTCATCATTGTAGAAGTCGCCATAAAGATCTGTGTCGATGAGCAATTCCAGGCTGTCCCCAAGGTAAATCCCGTCACCTGTTTCATTTTGCACATAAACATCATCATGAACTTTAGCCCCAACAAACAGGTAGGTATCATTCCAACCCAGGATGTAAGAACCTTCCAGGTCATCATTCCCGGTCCAGTTGGATTTACCAAAAACGATGGATTGAATTGGATAATTCACTGTGTTATCGAACCATTCACCCCAATTTCCGTCGATCGTGGGTGAAGTTGATTGGAAATAGGAAAAAGCCATAGGGCCTGGGCGTACCGGCAGGGGGGCAGATGTAGAAGTGACTGTGGCAGTTGCTGTTGCTCCCACAGTCCCGGTTAGACCTGTAGTGGCTGACACTTCAGAGGTTGGAGCTGGGGTCCCGGGTGTTCCCTGGGGCGTCCAGGTGGGAGGAAAGGTTGGGTTCCCCTGGGTGGGTGCAAAAAGCGCGGTCAAAGTTAAATCAGGGGTCGCCGGTGTTCCTCCAAAACAGCCGGAAAGTGCCGGCAGAGCCAATAGAATTATAAGAATAGCAATTATGGGTCGAAGATGGATTTTCATCATCTCTCCTTCCTCTCTCTTAGGATACCAAACATATAAACAATTATATTTCCTTTTTTATATCCGGATGAAGCTATTTATGGGAAAAATCTAGTTCTATTTTTTTCGATTAAGGATCGAGATCGTTTCAATATGGTAAGTTTGGGGGAAAAGATCAAAGGGTTGAACAGAGTGGATAGAGTATCCATTAGTTGCCAGGATTTTCAGATCCCTTGCCAGGGTGGCTGGGTCGCACGAAACATAGGCAATTTGCTTGGGTTTTATCGCGAGAATGGCATCCAGTGCTTTTTTGTCGATGCCACTCCGGGGTGGGTCCGCGATGACAATTTCAGTCTTTAAATCCAAATGGGGCAGGATATCTTCGACGGGGCCCTCATATAATTGAACATTCTCGAACTGATCCAGGTTGAATATGAAATCTTCGCAAGCACTTGGAGAATTTTCAATTCCGATACAACTCTTTACCTCAGTTGCAAGAAAAGCGCTGAATAATCCCACTCCACAATAGAGGTCGAGGACAGATGAGTCGGAAGCCAGATCCAAATTGCCCAACACATAATTCACCATTTCGCCACCCAGCGGTTTGTTCACCTGGAAGAATGACCCAGCCGACACCCGGAACTTTCTTTGGTTTACTTCCATGAAAAGCCATTCTGCCCCAGCGACAACCTGTTTTATCTCGGAAGTATCCATGACTATGGATATGGGGATATCCAGTTGTATTTCAGGAGTTTGCGCGGTTTTGGAGCGCAGGTGAAGGAGAAGTTCTTCCTCGATCCCTTCCCGCAGCTCAATCCTGTCGATAGGGCTGCCGGGTTCAAAATCAAGGAGTGGCCAGGTTTCATTTATCCCTGCCAGGGGAAGGTGGCATTCGTGGATCTCGATGATTTCCCTTGGATCCACACCCCTGAATCCAATTCTTCCCCGAGGGCTCAAATGGAATTGCAGGCTGTTGCGGTAATTCCAGGAAACGGGGGAGGGTCGAATCTTTAGAACAGGTGGGTTGGTGAATCCTCCCAACCGGGTAAGTTGGTCGGTGATAATTTGTTGCTTGAATTCCAGCTGGTCTTCGATTGCCAGGTGCTGATAATGGCATCCCCCGCATGACAGGAAATGAGCACATTTTCCCTGGATCCGTTTGGGTGATGGGGTGATAATGTCAAGGATTTTTCCCTTTATAAAACTCTTCTTGTCTTCCGTTATTTCAATCCGGACTTTCTCTCCGGGGATGCCAAACGGAACGAAGACTGCTCTTCCGTCTTCCAATCTACCAATGGAATCGCCTCCATAGGTCATGGCGCCCAGAGTGAGTTCAAAAGATTGATTCATTTCTATAAGGAATTGTAACAAAAAGGCTGCTCGAGAGAGCAGCCTTTTTTCAACAAATTAAGGGTGAGCTGCGA
This sequence comes from Anaerolineaceae bacterium, assembly GCA_041494435.1. GTDB lineage: Bacteria > Chloroflexota > Anaerolineae > Anaerolineales > Anaerolineaceae > JBGQAS01. Next base: position 9,104 of record JBGQAS010000014.1, read on the forward strand.
TGTAGTCCAACCTTGCCTGGAGTGTGTTAATTATGTAATTTTCCCAGAGATGCAACATATCATCAGGCGCATAGTCATGGGTGGAAAAGGTTTGTAGCACCATGCGTCCATCGATGCACGAATACAATACGCCACGATCGGTGGTGAAATAAGGACTCATGGGTGCAGCGAGTTGGTGCGCTGAAGAATTCGGTGTCAGTTCCATCAAGTCGCCCACATCTCCGGACCAGATAAATCTCCATCGGAACAACGGTTGTACAGTGTTTGGGGTATTAAAAATAGGACTGGTCGGTTCGATCCAATAAAGCACATAGTCTTCTTTGTTATATCCGGGGTTTCGAATCCAGTTTTGCATAAAATCCACACCGCACTGATCCATGAGTGGGCGAACCTTGCCGTTAATAATAGACTCCAAATACCATATTTCGACGATTACCGAAGCACCTCGGTTGACTTGGTTGATGACAGCGTCGAACAATTCTCCTTTGAATACGGTTCTCAACTCCGCAGCAACAATGATCAAATCGTAATTGGTGGGCCCACCAGCAAGCTGCAGGAACTTGCCAATGTCATCACCTACGTGAGTATAGTGTTTGAGACCGAGTGCGTCGGCTGCATTTTTCACCAGTGGAAGTAGGCTAGATCCGGCTACATCTTCGTAGATTAAGACATTCGCAGTCTGTAGGAAGGAATTCACATCCTGCGGTGTTGCAGTGGCTGTAGGTGGAGCAACAGTTGGAGGGGCAACGGTAGGGGGCTCCGTTGTTGGTACTTGAGCAGTCGGAGGTTGTTGCGTGGTTTGTGAAGTGGAGGATTGCTGCAAGGCTATCACGGTCTGCTGGACACCGATTGCCATGGCTGTCGCATTCAAGGACTCTTGAGTGGCCTGCAAGTTCGTGGAGGATGTATTGGAGACAAGGGGTAAATTGCAAGCAGTCCCAGCGAGCAGGGCAAGTAGGATGACCGCGGACAACAATTTGATTTTCATGCGTCCCTCCGAAAATGATTTACGTCATTATAGAGGAGATTAAATATAAATTCAATCAATATTTTCGGAATAACTTAACCAGTAGAAAAATTTGTACAAAACAACAGGGGTTCTAGTTTGGAAGAAAGTGCCGATAAATTTCGGGAAGTTCAATTCCAAACTCAACGCAAATTGCGGACACGTCTTTGAAATCATTCTCATCGGGTTGATAACCGGCATGAAATTTCACCAGGGATTGAGGCGAAATACAGGAGATCGATTTATTCCCAATTCTCGCACTCCCTGTCAATGCCTCTGCGGGGTATATCACTCCTTTTTCTGGAGGACCATAAAGTCCGTTTCCGCTTGCATCGAATAATACAGCATGGAAGTCGATTTCCCTGCCCAATTTGTCTCCCATGACGAAGTTCCAGGGGCGGGTATCGGGGCGGTAAACATCCTCATACCCATTAAATTCCAAAAGCTGCCTTAGAAGAGGCACATCCATTTGCTGGATCACGATGTCAACATCTGCATGCGGTCGGGTTTGTTTGCCTAACAAACCATCTACTGCCCACCCGCCGTCCAACCAATATAATATCCCATGAGCGTCCATCGAATCGCATAGCTCAAGTACATCGTTTTGTTCGAACATCTTGGTCGTAGAAAAGGATGAATTTATTAAGGAGCTTGGAAACTAAATATCCAGGTTCTTTACGCTTTTGGCATGGGTGGTAATGAATTTGTTGCGCGGTGGAACCGCATCTCCCATCAGCATATCGAAGGTCTTATCTGCGCTGGCAGCATCCTCAATGCTTACTAAAAGCAGGGTTCGGTTTTCCGGGTTCATGGTGGTTTCCCAGAGCTGCTCGGGATTCATTTCACCCAAACCTTTATAACGGGAAATTTCTGCTCGATCCGCCATTGTGCCCATTTCCTTTAGCACTTTGTCCTTGTCGGCATCATTGTATGCGTAGCGGATCTTGTCCTTCACTTTTACACGGTACAAGGGAGGCTGGGCGATGTACAGGTGACCCTGTTCGATCAGTGCCTGCATGTAGCGGAAGAAGAAGGTCAGCAACAAAGTGCGAATATGGCTTCCATCCACGTCTGCATCGCTCATCAGGATCACCCTGCCATAGCGAAGGTTGGAAACGTCGAAATTATCGCCAATGCTCGTTCCAAGCGCGGAGATGATGGATTTGATCTCTTCATTTCCCAGCATCCTGTCCAGCCTGGCGCGTTCGGTGTTCAGGATCTTACCGCGCAAGGGGAGGATCGCCTGGAAATGCCGATCACGACCTTGTTTGGCGGAACCACCTGCCGAATCACCCTCAACGATGTACAGTTCGGTTTTTTCGGGGTCACGATCCGAGCAATCTGCCAGTTTGCCGGGCAGGGTGAGGCTTTCCAGTGCGGATTTGCGGATGACGAGGTCGCGAGCTTTGCGTGCGGCATCGCGGGCGCGGGCTGAGGTGAGGCATTTTGCTACGATAGCCCTTCCAGCCTGGGGGTTTTCTTCGAGGAAAGCCCCAAAGGCTTCGCCGACTACCTGTTGAACGTAGGTCTGGACTTCGGGATTCATCAGCTTGACTTTAGTTTGAGATTCAAACTGCGGGTCCGGATGCTTGATGCTTACAATCGCGGTCAAACCTTCGCGGGTGTCTTCACCAGAAAAGTTTGGGTCCGCATCTTTGAGCAGATTGGTCCTGCGGGCATAATCGTTGATCACCCTCGTAACAGCGGTGCGCAAGCCGGTCATATGGGTTCCGCCATCGACGGTGTTAATGGTGTTGGCAAAGGAGAATATGGATTCGGTGAAGGCATCCGTATATTGAACGGCTGCTTCGATGCCGATATTTTCAATCACTTTTTCCACATAGAATACCGGATGGAGAGTATCCCGGTTGCGGTCCAGGTAACGAACGAACGAACGGATTCCACCTTCGAAATAGAAGGTTGTCTCATGGAAAGGTGGGCGTTCATCGATCAACTTGAGGAGCACTTTTCGAGTGACAAATGCCATCTCGCGGAACCGCTGGGCAATGGTTTCGAACTTGAAAGACAGGTCACCCTTGAAGATCTCGGTGTCGTATTTGAAAGTGGTGAGGGTTCCGGTATGGTTCCAATCCGATTTTCCAATGATTTTTACCGGTTCCTGGGGGATGCCGCGTTCGTAACGCTGGAAATAAACCTTTCCATCCCTGTGCACGCGAACTTCGCACCAGGATGAAAGAGCATTCACAGCAGAGACACCAACACCATGCAACCCGCCTGATACTTTGTAACTGCCTCCGCCGAATTTCCCGCCGGCATGCAGAATGGTCATGACCACTTCGAGAGCGGATTTTTTCTTCTCAGGATGGATATCTACAGGGATGCCACGTCCATTATCTTCCACGGACACACTGCTATCTGAGTGGATGGTGACGATGATCCGGTCACATACACCCATTAGGGCTTCATCAATCGAGTTATCGACTACTTCATAGATTAGGTGGTGGAGAGCTTTCTGGTCGGTGCCCCCCACGTACATTCCCGGGCGGCGACGAACAGCTTCAAGACCTTCCAATACCTGGATGTCTTTTGCAGCATAAGACGTGGAACCATTGCTGGTAACTGACACGCGATCCTCCAAAAATTATTCTATGCTTCAGGCAGCTTTTTTGCCAGCAGGTACCCGGCGCATTACTTCACGCATCCAGCGCAAACCACCCTGGTAATAGACAAAAGTTGCAGCCAGCACGGCACTGGCAATGAAAGCATGCCCTATAATGCCGATCAAAAGGAACCATGAATCCACGGGGGGGGAATTCCACAATAAATTCAAACCATAATTGATAAGAATGGCAATTAATATGAATAAGCCTGTACCAGGTAAATAGAACCTGACCATACGGATGCTGATCAAAATGGACTGGAAGAAGCTGCGATGCTCCACAAAGATCCCATGAGCTGAAAATACAAGGGGTAGCATCAACCAGATGATGAAAATGCCGACGACGATCAAGGCAACATTTACGAATCCGGGGGAAATCAATGTGATGAATTGGGAGAAGATCCATATCGGGATAAAAACGATCATGATGACCACCACCATGGCGATGAATAACATCAGGCATTGCATCGCCTGCCAGAACACCAATTGAACCGTGGTTTTTCGTTTATCCGTCGAAGTCGCCTGTGCCAGGCTGTTGAAATAAATGGCACCCAGGACAATACCCAGCAGGAACAAGGCGAATCCAAGAAGGACAGCGGTTTGGTTGTTGGAGATCACATAAAAGGTGGACGCACCCATAGGAGATTTTGCGGATGTATTCCATGACATCAAGCTGGGAAGCCCCACGGGTATCGAGCGCAGGGCTGAGAACAGGTTCAGGTCTTGGACGCTGCCCCAGAGGGATTTGAAAGCTGTAATCGATGTTGATACATTGGTTGCGTTGGTGGTCGATAAGCTTAAGAGGTTGTTGGTCCCCGACTCCAACAAACCTTTAATGCTTAAATGCGGACCCAACCAGATAAGTAGATCCAGCAAAAGCGGCAAAATGATGAGTTTGATGTTCGCTGCGATGATGTTCAAGCCCTGCATCAGGGTGGCAAACAGCCTCGGAGGGCTGATAGTGGTATTCGTGGTAGAAGTTTCCATACAATCTTTTATTTTACCATAGCCCGGCTTCAACCTTCAAAAACGGCTTTCCGAGTTCGGATTCGGGTTACAATCACAGCATGCAGCGATCCCGTGAGTACCCCGAAAACGGTCGGCTCAGCATCCTGGTGGCAACTATCCTGTTGGC
>JBGQAS010000039.1:0-10148 GCA_041494435.1 Anaerolineaceae bacterium
GGGCGACGCAGGTGGTATTCGGTGGCTTGCTGGTAGGTGTGGGCGGTCTTGAACAAAGTCCCTTCGTCGAACGGTTTGCCCATCAGCTGCATCCCAATCGGCAGTCCCTTGGAATCGAATCCCACGGGGAAGGCAAGGGCTGGCACTCCGGCCAGGTTGGCGGGCAGAGTGAAAATATCTTCCAGGTACATCGCCAGAGGATCTTCGGTGTGTTCACCCAACTTGAACGCGGTTGTCGGGGCAATCGGGGCGGCGATCATATCCACTTTCTTGAAGGCTTCGTCAAAATCCCGCTTGATCAACGTGCGCACTTTCTGCGCCTGGCTGTAATAGGCGTCGTAATAACCTGCTGACAAGGCATAAGTTCCGAGCATGATGCGGCGTTTCACTTCGGAACCGAACAGCTTGCCGCGGGTGGAAAAATACATATCGCGCAGTTCTTCCTTGCCCAAGCGCGGCCCAAACCGGATGCCATCGAAGCGGGCCAGGTTGGCGCTGGCTTCTGCCGGAGCCAAAATGTAATACACCGGAAGGGCATATTCGGTATGTGGCAATGAAACGGGGATAGGATCAGCCCCAAGATTTTCAAGTTGATCGATGGCTTTTTTAACAGCTTTTTCGACATCGGGTTGGATGCCCTTGATGAAATATTGCTTCGGGACTCCTACTTTCAATCCACGCAACTGCTGGTCGGGTTTCAGTGTGTAAGTCGGAACAGGGCTTTCCGAGGTGGTGGCATCCAGCGGATCGTAACCTGCCATCAGGCTGAAAATTATGACCACATCCTCCACCGACCGTGCCAGAACCCCTACCGTATCCAGGGAGGAGCCATAAGCGACCAACCCATAGCGGGAGACCCTGCCATACGTTGGTTTGATGCCAGTAACTCCACAAAAGGATGCCGGTTGACGGACACTTCCGCCGGTATCCGTACCCAAGGCAGCAGGGATCATCCTAGCTGCTACCGCAGCTGCTGAGCCTCCGGAGGAACCGCCGGGTACACGTTCCAGGTCCCAGGGATTATGCGTGGGACCGTACGCCGAATTTTCCGTGGAAGATCCCATGGCAAATTCATCCGTATTGGATTTCCCGATCACAACCACGCCCGCATCCAGGAGTCTCTGCACCGTTGTGGCATTATACGGAGCAATGAAGTTCTCGAGGATTTTGGACCCACTCGTGCAGCGAAAGCCTTTCATGCAAAGGACGTCCTTCACTACGATGGGTAAACCGCACAGTATTCCGGGTTGGGGCCGGGTGGAAGATTTTCGTTTGGGGAAGCGGAGTTCATCGGATGCCTTGGCTTGCGCGAGTGCCAGTTCGCTCGTGCGAGTGATGAAGGCATGCAGGGAAGGTTCGAGCTGGTCAATGCGGGCCAGGATCGCCCGGGTGACTTCCAGGCTGGTAAAGCTACTGGAGTTCAACCCCTCCAGCACTTCGCGAACGCCCAAATCGGCGAGATCAGTCATACCGATCTCCGAAAATGGGGGGCACTTTGAACTGTCCCTTTTCAGTTTGAGCGGCATTTTTCAGCGTATCTTCAGCAGATAAGCTGGCGCGCGGTTCATCCTTGCGCAGCGACCCATGCGGTGGCAATACGCTGGAGGTAGCGGGGATATTCCTGGTGTCCAGGGTTTGCAGTTTTTCGAAGTATTCCAGAATGGAAGACAATTGCTTCAGAAAGCGTGCTTTTTCACGCGGGCTCAATTCAAGCCGCGCCAGTTCAGCAATGTGATCCACATCGGAAGGATTCAGGGGCATGAGTTAATTATAACTGAGGCTGGTTAATAATTTGTCGCGAACCAGTACTTGAATCAGGACACTCTTCGTGAGGGTTAGGACTTCCATCCTTTGACGCTCCCCACCCCATCCGCTATACTTGAATCGAGGATTGGGATTCCCATTCGAGGGGATCATCCTTCAGGAGTGTGTATGTCCAAGATTTGCTCTTTGAAAGAAGCCATCCAACAATACGTCAAGGATGATGTTTCCATTTACGCAGCGGGGTTCACCCATCTGATCCCCTTTGCTGCCGGGCATGAGATCATCCGGCAGGGCAGGAAAAATCTCACCCTGGCGCGAGCCACTCCGGATTTGATCTATGACCAGATGGTTGCGGCTGGTTGTGCGAAAAAAGTGATCTTTTCCTACATGGGCAATCCCGGGGTGGGCTCCTTGCGGATCGTGCGTGCTGCTGTGGAATCAGGGCAGGTTGCCATGGAAGAATATTCCCACTTTGGGATGATCTCACGTCTCCAGGCGGGCGCCACCGGCTTACCCTTTATCCCCATGAACCAAACAGCAGCCACCGACCTGGAAAAGAATAATCCCAATATCAAAAGGGTTACGGATCCTTACTCTGGGAAAGAGGTCATCGTTGTCCCCGCGCTCAACCCGGATGTGGCGATCATTCACGTTCAGCGTTGCGACAAGAATGGAAATGCTCACATCTGGGGGATCATTGGCGAGCAAAAAGAAGCTGCCTTTGCTGCCAAACACGTCATTCTTTCAGCGGAGGAGATTGTGGATGAATCCGTCATCCGCTCCGATCCCAACCGCACCTTGATTCCGGAATTCATCGTCGATGCGGTCTGCCTGGTGCCATATGCATCGCATCCTTCCTATACCCAGGGCTACTATGACCGGGACAACAAGTTCTACCTGGAATGGGACAAGATCAGCGAGTCCAGCGACACGGTCAATGCCTGGCTGCAGGAATGGGTCTATGGCTTAAAAGACCGGGATGAATATTGGAAAAAGTTGGGAGTTGAAACCCATAAACGCTTGCAGGTCAAACCACGTTTAGCTTCTCCGGTGAATTATGGGGAGTACTAATGTCCACGAATTACACGAATGGAACTATCAATGACTAATTATTCTTCCTCTGAACTGATGTGTGTGAATGCTGCCCGACTGCTCAAAGACGGTGATAGGGTTTTCGTTGGCGTTGGTTTACCCAACCTGACATGCAACCTGGCCATGCGGACCCATGCCCCCAATCTGCAAATGATCTACGAGGCGGGGGTGATCGGCGCACGGCCTTCCCGGTTGCCATTATCCATCGGGGATCCTACCCTGGTAAGCGGAGCAGCATCCGTTTGCAGCATGTACGATATTTTTGCTTTTTACCTGCAGCGCGGAAATGTGGATGTGGGTTTCCTGGGTGGCGCACAAATCGACAAGTTCGGCAACATCAACGCTACCGTGATCGGCGACTATGCTCATCCCAAGGTACGCTTGCCGGGTTCGGGTGGTTCGCAGGAAATTGCAGCTTGGGCGAACCGTTGCTATATCATGACACCCCACCAAAAACGCCGTTTCCCTGAAAAAGTGGATTTTGCGACATCGGTTGGATATTTGGATGGACGCGTCAAGCGCGAAGCAACCGGAGTTCGTGGCGGAGGTCCTTTGGTGGTTGTGACCGATCTGGGTTTGCTGGAACCCAATGCCAATGGAGAGCTGATCCTCACCAGCTTGCACCCGAGCACCACTGTGGAGCAGGTGAAGGAGAACACAGGTTGGGCGCTTCAATGCGCTGAAAAGATTGCGACGACCGAACCTGTCACCGAAAAGGAATTGCACATCCTCCGCAACCTGGACCCAACCGGCATTTATCTGAAAGGCGGATAACAAAGGGGAGTAACAACTTAGCATCAGCGGGGTTATAAAGCTACAAATCGCTGGAAGTAAATTCAGCAGCAAGGAATCCTTCCTGGCAACGCACATGGAAACAGGCAAATTGGACGTCCTCTTCTTTGACCTTGGCAACACCCTGATGTATTTTGATACATCTCCGGATGTTATTTCCATGCGGGCCAACCTGGCTTTATATCGCAAACTGGCAGAGTTTGGCATCAACGTCAGCGAATCCGAGTTCCTGCGCACGCTCACGGAGTTCACCCTGCAAAGCAATCGGGAACGGAATGAGACCTGCATTGAGCGATCCACGATTCAGACGGTCACCCAAATGCTGGCCTATTTGGGGACACAGCCTTATTCTGAGGAGCAGATCAGGCAATCGGTGGGAGCATTCTTTTTTGAGTACGAGGAGCATTGGCGCCTGGGTGACGACACCCTGAAAACCCTGGAAGCCTTAAAAAAAAGAGGGTTCCGGTTGGGAATCATTTCAAACGCCAGCGACAGGGAAGATGTTCGCGTACTGATGAAGAAAGGAAGTCTTGAGCCGTTCTTTGAGCATGTCATCGTTTCGGCTGAAGAGGGGTTCCGCAAACCGCATCCTAAAATATTCCAGAAAGGGTTGAAACTTTTTCGCATCACTCCGGAACAGTGTGCAATGATCGGGGATACACTCAGCGCGGATATCCTGGGGGCGAACCAGTTGGGAATGTTTTCCATATGGATCAACCGCTGGGCAGACACGGTGGAGAACCGATCTCTCCGGGAGAAAATCCAACCTAATGCAACCATTTTGCAGCTAAGTGAAATTCTGGTCTCGTTGAAAAAAGTAAAGAAACAGGCGGGAGAGTAACCTCCCGCCTGTTTCTTTACTGCAACAGGAATAAAATCCCTTTGGCATCTGATAACAATGGAGTTGGAGTGGATTCCCCCGGAACTTGGCGGAACAGGGAAGAAGTCTGGTTGGTATCATTCAATTTTACATAGAGTAACGAGCTGTCTGTATCAAATTTGAAAGAGGTCACGCTTGCATCGATTTTTGTGGAGTGCAGGTCCTTCAATTGCACCAGGAATAAAGTCCCTCCGTGGTCGCCGCTGTTTGCAATGCTGAGATAAACTAAATACTTGTTATCCGGGGAAATACGCGGTGTATAAATTTTTCCGGTATTTGCGAGCAGGTAATAGGTTTGGGATTTGAAATCATTCAGGTAGAGATCCATGCCGTTTAATCCGAATAATTGATAGGTAAAGAACCTGCCGTCATTTGAGAAATCCATATTCGTCCAGCCCACACCCGATAGAGAATAGGTTTCCTTGAAATTTTGGTCGTATACTTTTAATGTTGATTGATTCGATCCAGGATCAATAACTATTAGATATCTTCCTGACTTGTCATAATTGATCAAAGGGTTTTCGCCGGAATACTGATAAATCATCGTGGCATTATCCCCTGAAATGGATACACGATTTAGTGTTTGGATATTTCGATCCGTATAAAGAATCCATTTTTGGTCTGGGGAAAGGATGACAAGATCAAGAATCACGTCTGCCGGCGGTTGGAATATGGTTTCAACCTTTTCACTCGCCGGGTCAAATTTAACCAGCCCGTTGGCGTTGCCATTGGAAAGGAACGTCAAAGCATAGACCTGGTCATCAGCTGAAAAGTCAACAAAATGAGCCGAGGGCAAAGAAATCATGCTCCCCTTGGTAACCAGATCAAGAACTCCCAAATCCATGGAACCAGTTGAATCATTGGAATAAGTAAAACCAAAATAATGTCCATCATTCGAAAATCCCTCGTACAAAAGGGGGAGCTTCGTGCCTATTGGCGAGGTGAAAATGGGTTTACCATTATTTTGATTGACGTCCAATATATTTAGCGTCCAACTCCCTGAAGAATTCAGTACATTGATTGCCATATATTTTTGATCGAATGAAAATACGGGAGTAGAGTTGTGGAAAGTGGGGCTCTCGAAATAAGACACGTTGGGAGCTCTTTCCGTAATCGAAACAAGCGATTTTGAATTCGTTTCGTAACGATAGACCTCTTGCATCGGAGAATTCAGGCTCGGGAATCCGCCCAAAATAATAGGCGCGGGAGTGATGGTCTTCCCCTGGCACCCGGTGCTCAACAGTACCAGAGACACCAAAACACCAAGCGGGATGGAAAGTTTTCGTAGTTGAACCTGAAGCATGAAGGGACTCCTTTGAAAAAACAAGTGGTTCAATTCTACTGCAAAACCCCATTCTTCAAAAATGGGTAAAAAAATCATCCGGGTACACCGGATGATTTTTTTACTTGGAATTGGTTATTTCTTCGTTCCCTTGATCACTGGCTTTGCTGGAGTTTTGCTTGATTTCACAATTCTGGTTGCGATAGCGTTCACCGCGGATTTACTTGCAGTTTTTGGAGGGTCGATTTCAATGGTTTCCATGGTTTCGAGCAAGGCTTCATGAACTACCAGTTGCAGAGCTGACGCTTCAGCCCAGGATATTTCATCGATGTCTTCTACAAACAAGTCCATCCAGTCATCTTTAAGAACCTTGCCTAGCAGTAATCCTGCCAATCCGGCAAACAGCAGAAAAATGAACAGGAAGGTCCAGAAAGTGGAAAAGAAGAAACCGCTGGTCAGAAAGGAAATCAAAGCGAGGATGACTGCGGTTCCACCCAGGATCGCCAGGGGAACCCATTTGAGTGTCCGCTTGATGTACATTTCCCATCCGAGGATCAGGTCTCTTCCATAGGGGAATATGCTGGCCAAGAAAGTGGTCTTCGCCGGGCCGGTGATGATATGGTAATGCCGCCGTTTTCCTTCCGTGGTGAAGTCGCCTTCTGTGATCTTCAGGCCGGGAATATTGCGGTCTGTGAGTGCTTTGACGAATACCTCTGTCAATTCTTCAGACCGGGGGGCATCATCGCACATAATGTCAGAAAATTCATCCACTTTGATTCCCAGGCTATCAAGCGTTGGCACAGGAGGCAGCACGGCAATGGGTGGATAGGGCGCCACGGGCGGTGCCGGCGGCACGGGAGGCATCGCAGTTTGCGGTGTAGATGGTGGCACGGGGGGTAATGAAGTACTCGCCGATCTAACCGTCACCATCGGGGGCTGCGGTGGAGTTGCAGCCACCAGTTTATTCCCACAAACCTGGCAAAAAGCGTTTTTTAGTGGGTTTACTGAATGACAATTGGGGCAAATCTGGGTCTCAACCATGGAAAAATCTCCTTCCACATCAATTTTTGGTAACTTCATTGTATGATTTTTTATTCTTTTGGGCAAGCGGGTTGAAAGGGATTTCGGAACCCCCGCTTATCTACGGGGTTATTTATGTTAGAATGATATTAACAAAACCTCCCATCGCTCAAAAACAATCCCTTGGAGTACTTTGAAACAACAAATCAACGGTCTTATCCGTCTTCTCCGTTATAAAGAGTTTCTGTTTTTTGTCACCGTAACCACTCTGCTGGGTGCCACTGCATCCTACGGGTTTTTTGGATTAAAGCTGGTGGCGGTCTTGCTGGCGAATATCCTGGCGGTGGCATTTTCTTTCATGATCAACGACGTGGAAGATGCCCCCGATGATGCCCTGAACCCAGAAAAAGTGATGCGAAATCCCATTTCTGCCAAGGACCTGACCCGCCGGCAAGCCATACGGGCATCCTGGGCGGTGGCAGCATTAGCCATCGTGATGTATTCCCTGTGCGGGTTGCTGCCTTTCGTGATGGGAATGATTTGCCTGGCGCTGGGTTTCCTTTATTCTTGGCGCGGGGTCCGGTTCAAGAACATGCCCATCGTGGATATGCTTTCGCATTGCATGATGCTGGCAGGTCTTCAATATCTATCCGCTTATTTTGCCTTCACCCCCGCCACTTTCGACCGCTGGTTCTTCCCCTTCCTGTTTGTCACCTGCATCAGCCTGTACGGGGAATTGTTCAACGAGATCCGTGACCTGGATGGCGACCTGGAAGCCGGGTTGCGTCATACAGCTGCTGTTCTTGGCGCCCGCCCCGCCTACTGGTTGATGATGACAGTGCTGGTTGCCGGGATAATTTCTGCGATTTACACATTCTTCATCGGCAGGCTCATCGCCCCCTGGGTGTTGATCGTGATGGGAAGCCTGGCGGTCCTTTTCCTGGTCGTTCCCATTGTTCAAGCGCGCAAACATCGCAACTTTGTCAAATTGCAGGAATCCTTTCAAAAACCCTTTGAAATTGCTGCCGCATTTGCCTTGCTCACCCAGTTTGTCCTACCTTGGGCGAGGTATGTGATCCATTAGGTAAATCCGGACCATCGGTCCGGATTTTTATTTCCCCATTTCACTAGTTTCCAGAATCACTACTTTCAATTGAGGGGTGAGCTGAGCAAAAGCGATTCCTCCCAGGATCAGGATCCTACCCAACTATAGGATGGAATGCAACTGTTCTCCCAGGATGAAGGCACTAAAAACGACAGCGACTAAACAGAGCGTCAAATACGGTTTGAGGTGCATAAACAATCGTAACTCGCTATTGGGAAGAATAGTAAATCATCCCTGTGTAAGGTCAACAGGTTGTAATAAAAATGAATTATTTTAGAAACAGATTATTTTAAAGTTGCGACGTACAGTTCGGGCAGCGGTTTGCCTTGATCGAAATGGTCGTGAAGCAATGCGGGCATTCCTTGGTAGTTGGAGCAGCCGGGGGAGCGGGTTTTTTGGCGAGCTTATTGATCCCCTTGACCACGAAGAAAATGACGACAGCCAGGATCAGGAAAGAAATGACGTGGTTGAGGAACAAGCCATAATTAATCGTGGCTAATCCCTTGACCTGGGCATCTGCGAGGCTAATTGCAGGCTGACCTGAGAGATTAATATACAGGTCGTTGAAATTTACTTTTCCGAACAACAAACCAATGGGGGGCATAATGATGTCGTTCACCAGGGAAGAAATGATTGTTCCAAAGGCACTCCCGATGATGATGCCGATAGCAAGGTCGAGTACGCTTCCGCGCATGATGAATGTTTTAAATTCTTTCCATATTTTTTTCCATCCTTTATGAACCTTTTTCGATTGTATCCATCAATAATTCATACAGCCCAAGAGGATAAAGATGCAGTTTTTTCTTTTCCACGTCTTCCAGGGCAAGCCATTGGCAGGGCATTTCCTCCCCTTCGCTTTCAACGTAATGGAGATTTGTTTCTTCATAGATTTTGGTGTCGACAAACCTGGCATCATACACAAGTACTAGTTCGTGTCCCGGTTCTCCCATGAAGACGAAAATATTCTCCAATGTGCCAAGGTAGCGTGGTTCCTTGATCTCCAACCCCAGTTCTTCCCGGATTTCACGGATGAGGGCATTTTCACCGGTTTCCCCAAACTTCACCCCGCCACCTAAAGGGCGGAAGAAAGTATCACCATCGACGGGATCATGACCCTGAAAAACGAGAATTCTCCCATGGTTCAAAAAAACCCCCAATGCAATCACTCGGATGCGGTTCTTTTTCATCGGTGTGACCTATTCAAGTTTTCGAATTTCACTCCGGAAAATCCATATCCCCGCAACGAAAACAACCATCAACCCTCCACCGATCAAGATGGCCCCAGGCAATCCAATCACGGCAGCAAGACCTCCCACCAACAGCGAACCGATGGGCATTCCGCCCTGGAAGATAACCACGTAGATCCCCATAACCCTGCCGCGAAGATGTTCCGGTGTGCGGGTCTGCACCATGGCGTTCGTTGTATTCGTCACCAGCATCAACCCCGCGCCGGTGATGACCAACATTACCATGGTGAGCAGGATCATCATCGCATTGGACACGGGAAGCCAGGGAATAATGGCAAAAAGGATCATACATACCGGCAGGATAATGCTGCCACTGGCCCAAAGCCTGCCTTGCATGCGACGCCGCCCCAAAGCAGCGACCAACAGGGCTCCAAAAAGGGAACCAACTCCACGCATGGTCAGCATCCATCCGTTGATCCGTTCATCCCCGAGAAGCACTCCTTTCGCCCAGGCGGGGGACTGGGAGATGAACCCAAATCCAAAGAAACTCACCACCCCGACAAAAATGATCAGCCATAAGAGTTCCGGTTTGGATGTAACGAACCGGATCCCATCGCCGATTTCCCGGAACATGTTTACTTTGCTTGGCTTACGTTCTGGTATCGTTAATTTCATCAATAGCAAAGCAACAATAACCGCGATGAAGGAAATCCCGTTGATGGTGAAGCACCAGGCGGGACCGAACAGAAAATACACCATGCCCGAAACTGCAGGCCCAAATACGACCGCCATGTTGAACATGGTGGCATTGAGTGCAATGGCGTTAGTCAGGTCGCGCTTATCTTCGACGAGGTCCATGGGGAACGACTGTCGGGCGGGGGCATCGAACGCATTCGCGACCCCCAGTAAGGCAGCCAGGACGATGATGTGCCAGATCTGTACGGTGTGGGTGAAAACCAGGATCGCCAGGATGAAGGCCAGTAACAGCATGACAGTCTGGGTGATAAGCATCAAAGTTCGACGCGA
>JBGQAS010000304.1:0-3224 GCA_041494435.1 Anaerolineaceae bacterium
ACTGCCCTGGTAAAAAATTATCAAAAAATAAGTCGTGGAAAAGCGGGAAGAAATTTTAAGACTGAGTTGCCAGGACGTGATATTCCAGGGCACAGCCTGGAGTTGTATGATTCCTGGTTAGCGGAAGCTCACCGCTACCTGCGCGAAACATCCCGCCAGGAGATAGCCATTACCTTTGCCTCTGAGTGGGTATTGGATAATTACTACATCATCCGCCAGGCTCTCCAGCAAATAAAAGAAGATCTACCTTCCAGCTTTTACAAGCAGTTGCCCAAACTAGAAAAAGGTCCATTGAAAGACTTTCCCCGTATTTATGCTATTGCGCGGACCGTTCTCTCGTTTCAGCATCATTTGGTAGATCCTATCGAATTGCAAGCTATTCTTATCCAATTCCAAGAACAAGTCCCATTATCGATGGGTGAACTGTGGGCATTGCCGATCTTCTTGCGCTTTGGTTTGATCGAATTCCTCGCACATCTGCTTGTAATTACGATCCGCCCACCCAACCGACCAAAATTACCTGAAGATATTCCATATCCAGTATGGACGGCTGGTTCTTCTTCTACCAAAGAGACAGAAGCCGGAGAAACCGGGAACAATGATAGCGTCGCCAATATCATCCTCAGCCTGAGAGCAATCTCAGAACAGAACTGGAGCGATTTTTTTGAATCCGTCAGCCGCGTGGAGAGCACACTGAGAGAGGATCCGTCCGGGATATATCCCAAGATGGATTTTAAAACCCGCGATATGTACCGGAAAGCGATTGAAGAGCTTTCATTTGCTACTGACAGGAACGAGGTTGAGTTAGCTAAAATCACTCTCAATATGGCTCGCATCTCCGGGTCTGCCCAAGCTACTGGATTACAGGAAACTGTATCACCCGAAACAAAGGTCGCGTTGGACACATTTCCCACATCGGATCGGCCCGAGAATGTTCCATACGGATCCACTCTGACAAACCCTTCTGCGCATGTCGGAGAGTACCTTCTCGGAAAAGGTAGGGGTGCGCTGGAGCATCAAATTGGCTACCAACCGGACGCGAAAACCAAATTCAGGCGCTGGGTGTTCCTGCACGCTGGCGTTTTTTACCTATCCAGCATTTTGGTGCTGACTGCTATGATCCTCGCAGGCATTTCTTTTGCCGCGCATCTGCCAGAATTATTTGGAAATGTTTCATCGTCGCACAGCCTCTCGTCCCAGGTCGCTACCCAATATACCGGGGGCACACCAGTACAATGGGTTGTTTTCATCTTAATAGCATTAGCACTTCTGATCCCGGTTGTGACAATTGCCACCAGCTTGATCAATTGGCTGATCACATTAATCATTCACCCGCGGATACTTCCCAAGCTTGATCTCAAGGATGAAATTCCCACCCCTTTCCAAACCCTGGTTGTCATCCCGGCAATGATCACAAGTCATGAAGATGTCGATTCACTTGCCCGTCAACTTGAATTGCATTATCTACGCAACCCTGAACCAGGGCTGCATTTTGCCTTGCTGACTGATTTCCGCGATTCGGACAGCGAGCACCTGGGTGAGGACGATGATCTGCTTAAGTATGCTTTTGAAGCCATTGAAACGTTAAATAACAAATACGAGTACCTCTCTCCCTCTACCAACGAATCCTCAGATGTAAGAATAGATGAGCCAGTAGAAACCACACACCTAGGTACTGGATCTCTTTTCTATTTCCTTCATCGAAAACGCTTATGGAACTCATCCGAAAGGAAGTGGATGGGTTGGGAACGTAAGCGCGGAAAACTGCATGAGCTAAACGTGCTCCTGCGCGGTGGTACAAACCATTCGTTCATCGCCTTGAATGATGAGATGAGTGCTCAAAGAAAGGCGTTGGAAAATGTACAGTTCGTCATCACTCTGGATACCGATACGATCCTGCCGCGAGGGGCAGCCTCCCGCCTGATTGGCACTCTAGCCCACCCACTCAACCGGGCTGTGTTCGATGAAAAAACAGGAAGGGTGGTTTCCGGTTACACGGTTCTACAACCTCGCATGGAAATCCACCCTAAAAGTGCGAATCACTCCTGGTTCACACGATTCTTCGTGGGAGACGCCGGGTTGGACCTTTACACACTTGCTGTCTCCGATGCATACCAGGATCTATTTCGTGAGGGAAGCTTCGTTGGCAAAGGCATCTACGATGTGGACTCCTTCGAACGGAGCGTCGACAACCGCATCCCCGAGAACACCGTGCTAAGTCACGATCTACTGGAAGGATTAATGGGGCGTGCCGGACTAGTTACTGACATCACCATGGTCGAAGAGTACCCGCAAAATTACTTTATTCAGATGTTGCGCCAACGCCGATGGATCCGCGGAGATTGGCAACTTCTGCCATGGTTGTTCAAATCAAATAAACATGGACTGACATTCTCCGCGATTGATCGCTGGAAGATGCTCGACAATCTGCGTCGCGCAATACTTGCTCCAGCCTTGCTGCTGATCTTTGTCCTGGGACTATTTTTCTTCCCTGGTCTTGCTTTGCTTTGGACTATCGTTGTGTTTATTACTCTGGGGATCCCTCTCTTCACCGGTTTAGCTCGAAGCGCGTTGCAAATCCTGGGGGGTGAGTATCTCGGGATTGCTCTCCGGCCTTTGGGTTGGAATTTTGTGCGCTGGATGTTGGCAGTTGCTTTCCTGCCTTATGAAGCATACGTTTCCATAGATGCTGTTTTCACAACAATTTATCGCCTCCTCATCAGCCGCCGCAATCTCCTACAGTGGACAACCGCCGCCCAGACCGCGCGAGTGTTCGGCTTGCAAGCTCGCAAGAATGTTGCCTGGCAGAAGATGGGTATTTCCACAGTCCTGGCACTCCTTCTCATAGCAGGGTCAATTCTCTTTTCGAATGCTGCCTGGAGAGGAATGGGTGTTGTCCTGATCTCCGCCACTCCGGTTCTACTGCTATGGTTGTTTTCTCCGTTGATTGTGTGGGCGATTAATCGGCGAATCATTGAACAACAAATACCTTTGACTGAAGAACAGGCAAACCTCCTGCGTCAAGTCACCAGGCGTACCTGGGGGTTCTTTGAAAGATTCGTCGGTCCGGAAGACAACTGGTTACCGCCGGACCATTACCAGGAGTTGCCGGTTGGAACAATTGCTCATCGCACCTCGCCGACAAATATCGGTTTGTTATTCACCTCAACCCTGGCAGCTTATGATCTTGGCTACCTGGATCAACTTGGGTTGGCAACCCGCCT
>JBGQAS010000262.1:0-3815 GCA_041494435.1 Anaerolineaceae bacterium
CAAATATGAACAAAATGCCTGAGATCTGTCCCATTAAGATGAGCAGCCCGTTCGATGTACCTTCCGGGGACGGATAAGTGATTTCAGCTCCAAAAGTAAACCCAATGGGACCAGCACTTAGTAAGAAGAATCCGAGCACAAAAGAAGCCAGCGACAAGAGAGCATAAGTCCCGAAGAAGGTGACTCCGGCAAGTCCCAAAATAGCTCCGGCCAATGCGATGGTAATAAAAGGAGCGCGTTTACGGATCTTATCGGAAATGGTGGGAAGCACCAAAGCACCGACGATTCCACCCACAATCATCAACCCACCGGCGATGCCCGCCTGGGCACTGGTGAATCCGCGTGGTTTAACGATGGTCTCAATCCAGGTGGTCACTCCATTGAAGGCGCCCAGCCCAATAAAGAAGATCACCATCAGCAGCCAGAAGTTTCCATTCCGTAAAGTATCTTTGAGTCCCTTGAGAACAAGCGAGCGTACCTCCATACCTTCCGGGCAGGGAGGCGTGGAGGGACGTTCACGCATAAAGATGAAGAAAAGAACAGCGAAGACAATCGCGATGATCCCGTACAGGGTCAACGTGCCAGCGATACCTTGGGCGGGGATGAGCATGGGGGTGACCGCCAGTCCGACCACAATCCCCACATAGGTTGCCAGGGTGCCCAATCCGGCTGCGGTCGCCCGTTCTTCCACTGGGAACCAGCGAGCCGCCACAGTTGTGACTGCGTTGAGTAAAAATGGCTGTCCAATAGCAATCCCAATCTGGGCAATCATAACCAGGTTGAAATTATCTCCCACCAATCCGCGCATGAGGGCAAAAATGGCAGTAAGACCTGCACCAATCCCCACGGCTGGTCTTACACCCCAAGTATCAATCGCCCAGGATGCTGGAAAGGAAATGATCACGTAAACGATCATAAAGACCATCGAAAGCAAACCGATATTCAAGTCGGTGGTAGCGTAGAATTTTGCAGATTCGCTGGTGATCGAAGCGAAAGAAATCCAGCATAATTGATTCACAGCGACGACCAACATGAATGCCACCAAGGCCACCCAGCGGTAACCATAAACCTTGTAAGAAGCCTGTTTAGCTGGCATGTCACTCCTTTTCAAGCGGGATTGACTTTCAATTTGACATTTGATTGAACCCCAATAAGCGAAATGAGTTGCTTATCCTTCTGGAGGCTTAACCAGGAATGTATTAGAAATTGGTAAATTCTTCCTTAAAAACTCTCTTTATCTTGAGCGAGGTGCGTATAATATTTCCACGGGTTGCGAAAATCAATGCCGCCAGTATGTGGTGGCATTTGCATTTATCAAATGAATAGCGGGTTAATCATGCTGATAAGAATTGTTACTATTATTCTTCAAATCCTTTATTTGATCTGTCTCACAGGAATGGCTGTTTTTGGGCTCAATAATATTGTATCTATGATCCTCTATCTCAAAACCCGAAATAAAAACCTGGTCTTGCCCAAGTTACCTTCTGAAAAACTACCAACCGTAACCATACAGCTCCCGATTTTCAATGAACGTTATATGGTCAAACGGTTAATGAAAGCAGTTTCACAGTTGGATTATCCCGGGGAAAAATTGCAGGTGCAAGTACTGGATGACTCGACAGACGATACTACCAGCACGGTGAAATACCTTGTAGAACAATATCAAGCCCAAGGGATGAATTTCGAATGGGTTCACCGAACAGATCGAAAAGGATATAAAGCCGGTGCTTTGAAAGAGGGATTCGAAACTACCACAGGAGAGTTGATCGCAATCTTCGACGCAGACTTTATTCCCCCTCGAAACTGGCTGATCAGAACAGTGCCAACTTTTTCAGATCCCAAACTGGGCTGCCTGCAAACCCGCTGGGGTCATTTGAATCCGAAGATGAATGCCTTTACCCGGGCAGTAGCGTTGGGAATCAACGGGCACTTCATCGTTGAACAAACCGCCCGATCACGAAATGGGCTCTTCATGAACTTCAATGGTTCTGCGGGTATATGGCGCCGGACATGCATTATCGATGCCGGGGGGTGGCAGGTGGATACATTGACGGAAGACCTGGACCTAAGTTACAGGGCGCAGATGCGTGGATGGAAAGTGAGCTACTTACCCGACGTTGTGGTCCCCGGCGAAATCCCGGCACAAATCGAAGCCTTTAAGAAGCAGCAATTCCGCTGGGCAAAAGGTAGTTTCCAGACAGTGAAGAAATTGTTTCCGCAATTGATGCGGGCTGACATCCCAGAACAAAAACGGCTTTTGGGATTCATTCATATCACCGGGTATATGGTAAGCCCAATGATGATTGGAACTCTGTTGCTGATCTTACCGCTTGCGTTTCTATCCCCCCATTTCCTCAAATTTCTCCCCTGGACTTTCATACCCACTCTCGGTCCACCCCTGATGTACCTTGTAAGCCAAACGGAGGAAAACCCAAGGTGGGTGGACAGGCTGGTTTTATTACCTATGCTTATCCTCATCGGGTTCGGAATTTCTGTCAACAACTCCGTTGCCGTATTTGAAGGACTATTTAAAAAAGGAACCGGAGAATTTGTGCGCACTCCCAAGTTCAGCCTGACGAACACCCGTCGAAACTGGGATGACAAGAAATACAAATCGGTGATCAGTCCGATGGTTTGGGGAGAACTATTATTGGCGTTTTATGCCCTGGTATCCATATACATTCTGGTACCTAAATTCGGAGCCAGTATCATCCCCTTCTTTTTCGCCTTTTTTGGTGGATGTTTTTTCATGGCAGGGATGAATATCCTGCAAAACTGGCAACCCGCATTGAAACGCTCAACTACCTCATTGGTTTCTCGTCACCGTTCCTGATCGATACTCGTTCCTCACAAAATAAATCCCCTATCTGGGGTCTCCTATTCATTTTCATGGGTTCGGGGTATAGTTTCCAAATGATTACCAAGGAAATCCAAATTTTCATGTCTACTCATGAAATCAAGAAGAAACTCTGTGCGAATTAATTCCACTGCCTGGATATTGACCTGCTTATTGTTATTCCTGCTTATCGCGGGTTGCACCACTCCCCCCCAAGCAGAAGCTACGCCAACTCGTCCCTTTTTTCCTACTTCAACTTTGGCTCCTTCTACAACCGCAACCCAGTTTCCGGCAACGCCTACCTCCACCCAAATCATTCCCCAGGTTTGCTCTCCCTTGCAGGGATTTGATTTCCAAGAACTCGCGGGGATCGTTACTGAGCCTTTCCTACCTCCCCTACCCGGGAGAGATGACGGTCACCAGGGATTAGACTTTTCTTTTTGGACTTATAAAAAATTTACTACCATGCAAGGGTTACCTGTTCAAGCTGTCTTGAATGGTAAAGTAGCAGCTGTCATAAAAAATCGTTACCCCTACGGCAACATGGTCATCATTGAATCCCCACTCAGTGCTTTCCCTGCAGCATGGTTGTCTGCTTCCCCGCAACCCACCCGTGAACCCATTCAAACCCCTGTCCCAGCTCTGACCTGCCCAGCTGGAAAAGATAATTTCAACGCTACTTCCACGGACTTATCGATATATCTACTTTACGCTCATCTGAATCAACCCGTGAATCTGAAGGTCGGGGATACTGTCACGTGTGGACAAGTGATCGGCGGAGTAGGAACGACCGGGAATTCGGTGAATTATCATTTACATCTTGAGATGCGTATCGGCCCATCTGGGGTAACTTTCCCTGTCATGGCACACTATTGGAACGACGCTACCAGCGAGGAAATGCATAATTACTGTATATGGCGGGTGAGCGGAATTTTCCAGATGCTAAACCCCATGCAGTTATTCCAGACTTCCCCCTAAG
>JBGQAS010000128.1:0-6035 GCA_041494435.1 Anaerolineaceae bacterium
ACAGAAATGCTATCTGCAATCGTATCTGCTTCGACGGGGATAATCTTCTCAGAACCTCTGGCAAATGCATTCGCGATGGAAGCAGATCCTTGCGCCTGCACACCGATGATCCTGGGCATCCCATCCAACCAGCCAAGGGCTTGCAGATCCTTGAAACCCTTGTGAGTACCTGAGATGATATTTCCATCGCCAACCGGGATGAATATGGTCAGCGGCTTGGAGAGTTTTTCCACCATCAAAATGGATTCCCAGATCTCGAGGGCCGCTGTCTTTTTGCCTTCTGCAGTGAATGCGTTGTAACCCGTGTTCCGGCAGTACCAGCCGAACTCGGTGGACGCCTCAATGGCTAAATCGAAAGCCTGGTCATAATTACCGTCTACCAGGATGACCTGGGCTCCGTAGATCAATAACTGGGCGATTTTTGCCGGAGGTGCATTTTTCGGAGCAAAGATGACTGACTTTTGCCCAATGGAAGCAGACATGCCAGCCAGAGCAGCTCCGGCATTGCCCGTCGATGCAGTCACGATTATCTCCGCCTTGATATCCCGAGCCCGGGCAACCACTATCGCAGAAGCCCGGTCTTTGAAAGAGGATGTTGGATTTCTGCCTTCATCTTTTATCCAAAGGTTCTTCAATGAATATTTCTTAATTAGTTCCGGAGGAGAGAAAAGGGGAGTGAAACCTGCCGCATGGATAGGAGTGCCTTTTCCGCCGGGATCTTCCACGGGTAGAATGGGAAGGTAACGCCAAAGCGATGACTCATTTGAGGTAAGGATTTCCCTGCGTTTAATTTTTCCCTTGATATTGTCATAATCCAGAATTACATCCAGGTTGCCCTGATCCAGAGGACATATATAAATTTTTTCTTCTGCGCCGTATTCCTTTCCGCAGAGAGAACAGCGATAACCAATGAATTTCATTTCAAAATCCTATTCGTTTTCAAATGGGATACCCAACGCAGCCGGTGGATTGGTGCGCATGGCACGGAGGATCCGGGCTATGACTTTGCGGGTATTTTCAGGCAATCCTGCCAGGGTCCGTTCCACCCAATCTGCGTTGCCGAGGTTGACCAGGAGCAAAGTCAGGATCATCAGTGGGAAAGGTGCCACCTGGAAGATGCGCGAATTGACCTGCGGTAAAAGAGATTGCACGGTAATGCCAAGCCACTGCAGGAATACGAAGAAATATGCCCCGAGAGCCCCTCGTAACGGATGCCATCCACCAAAAATGGTGATTGCCAATACGATCCAGCCGATACCATCGATCCCGGAAAGTTGACCATTCCAGGTCTTAACGCTCAGGGAATATAAAGCCCCACCCACACCCACCAAAGCTCCGCCCAGGAAGGAATAAAAATACCGCAACCCATTTACATTGGCTCCCCGGATGTATGCAGCGGCAGGTCGCTCGCCAATACCCTGCAAAACCAATCCTCCTCGAGTACGGAAAAGCCAGATAAAGCATACAAAAATGGCAACATAACTCAGGTAGGTAAGAATTGTTTGTTTAAAAAGAATCGGACCCAGGATGGGGATCTGTGACAATAAGGGGATGGGTACTTGGGGTAATTGCATAACGGGCTTCCCAATCAGTGGTGCTCCCAGGAAATATGCCAGGCTTTTCGTCGCCATGGCTAATACATATCCCACTGCCACCTGCGATTGCTTAAGGGCAATGCTTAAGAAAGCAATGATCATTGCGACGGCAGCACCCGTGAGTGCACCTGCTACAAAACCCCAGAAAAAACTACCCGTGGCAGTAGCGGCTGCGAACCCGGTCATGGCAGCCAGGATGATGCTACCGTTAAGTGAAAGGTTAATGACTCCCGCCCGTTCAGTGAGCGTTTCACCCATGACGGCAAAAATAACGGGACCCGCCCAGGCAAAAATGAATCCAATGCTGTTTATGAGGCTCGAATCCATATCAAGCCCCCTGGGTCTTTCTTGACATTAGTTTTCGGACTCCCGCCATTGTCAAGACAAAAATCACCAGAAGTCCCTGGATCACACCCGACAAGTTTGAATCCAGTTTCAGATCGATTCCCAAACCCGTTGCCCCTTTGCTCAGAGCCATAAATACAAACGCGATGGGAACAGCAATCAGCGGTTGGATGTTCGCCAACATCCCAACCATCAAACCGAGGTAACCGTAACCACCCGAAATATTATTACGCAGGACATGATTGAAACCTGTTACCTGAAGTGCACCCACTAATCCAGCGAAGACACCGCACAGGATGAACGAAAGCAGCATATAACGATTCGTGGGGATGCCAAGCAGAAATGAGGACTTGGCATTTTTTCCGACTGCCTTGAGTTTCAGCCCAAAGTAGGTGCCTTGAAGAATGATCGTAACGAAAATGATACCAATGATCGCAAGGCCAAGCGCCCAAAGACTGAGGTAGGAACCTTTGATCTGAGGAAGCCAGTATTGAATTTCAACCATTTTCGTGCTTCCTTGTGCAACACCTTCCGGTTTCCAAGGGCCGTAGACAAGAAATAGAAGAACAGCGTCCGCAATAAAGTTGAACCCCAGCCCTCCAAAAATTTCATTTACTCCGCCAAAGTTCTTCAACAATCCAACCAGGGTTGCCCAGAAGGCACCTCCCAACATTCCCACCAGGATGGTCAGGGCAATCACCACGTACGCTGGGGTGGTTGTCCCGGTAAATTGCCGAATGACTCCATAGGCAAAAATCGCACCCATCTCGATCTGCCCTTCCATACCGATATTCCACAAACCCGCCGTAAAGGTGAACATCAAACCACAAGAAGCCAGCACCAATGGAACCCAGGCCTGGATCACCTGGGTAATGGAATTCGCTGAGCCAAAAGCTCCATTAAAAATGTTGGTGAAAACAGCCAGGGGCGGGACATTTAAGATATCGATGATCAGCCAGGTGAAGGCCAGAGATAAAAATACGGCGATCAGAAGCGAACTGATCCGGTTTGTGAATATAGCTCTAAAAACTTTCCCAAAAATGGATTTTTTCTCGATTGTTTTCGTTGTCATTTTAAGAACCCTTCACCATTTTTAAGACCAACCTTTTCCACCAATAAGCTGCCCTAATTGATCCACGCTGACCTTATCAGCATCCAACGGTTTGGAAACCTTCCCTCCGAAGAAAACCAGGATGGAATCACTGTAATGAATGATTTCATCCAAGTCAGAGGAAATGAACACGACGCTCGCCCCTTCTTTACACCGTGATTTCAATTTGCTCCAAATATATAAGGTTGAATCGATGTCCAAACCTCGCGTGGGATGTTCCAACAAAAGCAGTTGCAGAGGTTGGCGCATGAGGGCTAATTCTGCCCTCTGCTGGTTCCCGCCGGATAACTCTTCAATCCGCGAGGAAGGTGTGCCGCGAATATTGAAATCTTCAATACGATTGTCGGTGAAATTCTGGAATTTCCTGCGGTCAATAAAAAACCCTGCTTGTTTTTCGGCCAGGATAAAATGTTCCGTTAATGTTAGACCGGAAATGAGCCCTTCCTCAAGCCTGGCGGCAGGTAAAAATGAGATGCCTGCGTTTTTGTAATAAAAATAATGTTTTCCGACCAAATCGATTTTGGAACCATCTTCCTGGTCCATCCAGTAATGCCCACCCGCCGGGCGAATGATCCCTGCTAAAGCCCGCAGGATGATCCCTTGCCCTGAACCTTCCATACCTGCAAGACCGATGATCTCTCCCTTTCGAATATCAAAATTGATATCCTTTATGACCAGACGGACATCATCAATTTTCAAATCCCGAACCTCAAAATCCACTTCGGGTCGTTTCTCGCAAATGGATTCCCCACGCTTAATGCTCTTCCCAAACATCATTTCAACCAGTTTATCGGTCTTATAAGGGGGTTTCATTTCTCCCACGTTCTTCCCCTGCCTGAAGACCGCTACATGATCACACAGGCTTTCCACTTCTTCCAA
Organism: Anaerolineaceae bacterium; assembly: GCA_041494435.1. Lineage (GTDB taxonomy): Bacteria > Chloroflexota > Anaerolineae > Anaerolineales > Anaerolineaceae > JBGQAS01. The sequence continues at coordinate 3,931 of JBGQAS010000128.1, forward strand.
TTTATGAGAAACGAAAATGATCGCTTTTCCCTGTTTCGCAAGTTTACGAACGGTTGAAAACAAGCTATCCTTTTGCAGCGCGGATATACCCGTGGTTGGTTCATCTAAAATAAGCACATCAGCCCCCAACCAAAGCAGTCGGATGATCTCTAACTGTTGGCGCTCTCCAACTGTCAGTTTTTCAATATATGCATCCGGTTCGAAGGAAAACCCAAATTGCTTTTGCAGATTTTGGAATTCCTTGAGAACCTTTTTTCGATCCGGAAACATCCCCACCGGGCTCCCAAGGATTAAATTATCCAAAACTTTCATGGGAGGGAAATCGAGCGGGTCCTGGTGTAACATCCCAATCCCCAAACGGACCGAATCTGCCGGGGAATGAATGATAACTTTTTTCTCATTCAATAGTATTTCTCCGGAATCCGCCTGGATAAAACCGGAGAGAATTTTCATCAATGTGCTTTTTCCAGCACCATTTTCCCCCAAAATTCCCTGGATAATTCCAGATTTTACGGATAACGAAATTCCATCATTTGCATGAACTTTTCCGAAAGTTTTGTGGATGTTCTTTAATTCAACGTCCATGGAAATTCATCCTGGATTTCTTAAAACAAGGGGAAGGCATTGGTTTGCCTTCCCCTTTTGAAACATATTACTTGGTGACGCTATCACCCAACATGCCCTGCAATAATTGCGGCATGTACCAAATCTCTTGGTCGGTGGCAGCAAGACCATCTGCCAGGAAGACGGTTCCATCCTGGTAATTGAGGGGACCCTTCCACAGATTCAGTCCACTCGCCAATGCGGCAATGAAGGTATCCAGCTTGGTTGAGTTGTCAGCGGAAAGTCCTGCACTCTTTTCGAATCCAACTGCAGAAGTATCAGGATTATTGATATTGGTCCAATCTGGTGCAGCCCATATGAAGGAACGTGTATAGGTGCCGTCAACAATTGATTGGATCACAGGCAGCATCGGAACTCCCCAGTTGAAATAGGGAACACCCAAACAAGCGGTGGGAGCTACACTGCATGCTTCCTTATAGTCGTATTGAACGGCATACACATCTGAACCCTGCTGGCGGAATTTGTTGGCTTCCGTCACAGCTTCGGTGGAATCGATACCGGAGATCACGATATCGTACCCGGTGGTGAAGAAATTATCTGCAACTTGGGTGGGATCCAGGGTGACACCGGGGATGTTGAACCACATACCGATCCAGGTGACCTGAAATACAAGGGGCGTGGTCCCATGAACAATGTTGTCCCAGCAGTACTTGGCGCCTAAATAGGCTGAGTCTGCCAAGCGGCGGGTTTCGTCATTGATTAACGGACCCAAGAAACCGATCTTGCCGGTCTTGGTGGTGAGGGCAGCAGCGCAGCCCGCGATCATCTTGCCATATTCCATGCGTCCCATGATGTCGCTTTCATTCGTCATTGAAGCTTGATAGCGCTGCCCAGCCTGCCAGGCATAATCACCTGAGAGCCATATCACGGGGACATCCGGATGGGCTGCAGTGAACTCCGTGACTCCGTCTTTCATGTCATCCGAGTTAAAGATAATGACCCGGGCGCCACGAGCCAACAACTGCTCAGCAAATTGAGCTGCGGTTGTAGTCGGATTGTCTGCAGTGTTCACTTTGTCAGCATAAATCAACTCGCTGCCCGGGATCTTGGAAACTACATACTGTCCACCGACATAGGTGGCTGTGCTCCAACCATTGTCATTGTATGGTCCAACCAGGAGCATGCCAATGATGAATGGTCCCGCCGTCGGCGCCACGGTGGGTACTTCTGTAGCAGTGACGGGTGCGGTTGTGGGTGCCTTTGTTGTCGCAACAGGGGTAGTCGGCGTGCAGGCTGTGATCACCATTGCTGCAACCATTACTACTGAAACGATTAACCATAGACTCTTTCTAAACATCTTGATCCTCCTATTTGAAATTCGATAAACAAGAAAGAATTGAGAGACGAATTGATTTACGTGTTTTTCACCTCCTTTCAATCTTGTTCACAAGTATCACCCTCTGGATTTCGGTTCACCCAATTCTACATCAATGGGATTGGTTCTACCGCACGATCCATGTACCGGTTTCACCTTTTAATGC
>JBGQAS010000237.1:0-4101 GCA_041494435.1 Anaerolineaceae bacterium
ATCGGGATTTATATTACGTAGCTTTGCATAGTCTGCAAAAGATACAGGTATTTTCGGAAATAATACTAAATGGATTTTTTTATCCAACTCATCCATTGCCTCATCAGTCCAAATACAATAATCCCAATAGGTCATACCCCATATACCCCGGGGTCTCAAGATCTCAAATTTTCTTTTTGACAATTTGTAAACTCGAGGTAAAAAGTGATTAATGCTGACAGCGTATTCGCCATTCGTTTGTCTTTCACTTGCAGAAATTGCAGGGACTGAAATGTTTACCAAATCCCTATCATGCAACTCAATTAATTTTTGTAAATGACTAGAGAATTCATCCTTCTTCTCTAAAGAGATTATGCAATTGAAATCAAAAGTGAGATTAATAGTCATAATGTCCCCTTTCTCTGCTATCGGAAAATAAAAACCCAAATTGTGAAAAAACATTACCACAAAATGGGCTGTTTTTTGAGGTCATTTTGTCGGGGCGGGCGGATTTGAACCGCCGACCTCTCGGTCCCGAACCGAGTGCTCTAGCCGGTCTGAGCCACGCCCCGAGTGATGGGATTATACAGTGCGCCCCAAGGTTTGACAAGCCTGAAGCATGGAACCCTGTTTATTACCCCACAAAAGAGGCGACCTTTCCAGGTCGCCTCTTAACTTTATAGATTCATCCGGTTGGATCACCGGGATAATACAAGAATTCAGTTAAAACTATGGAGCCGGAGATTCCTCAGGTTCGGGTGATTCAACCGTTTCGGGTTCCTCTGCTGTTCCGGTTGTCGGGTGAACAACAATCCCCGCGGCAACCGACTGCCCGGTGGCTACATCCCTGGGCGAGATAATCGTCACACGAGCTCCCACGATCAATTGGTCCGTCCGATCGGCAGGCAAGATCTTCGTATCAGGGGTCAGGGTGAATGTGTACAGGTTGCCATCTTTGGCTTGAATGGTGATGCTGACACCGGTCTGGTAATCGGTGACAATGCCCACGCGGTGAATCTTGATGGGTTTCCCGGGGGTAACACTCACGGATAAAGCCGTGTACAGTCCGCCGTCATCCTGCTTAGCCCTGACGTGCACCTGCAAACCGGGAAGAAGCTCGGCAAAGGTGGCTGATTTTCCCAACGTCGGGACGCTGATGCGTGTATCCGGGGTAAGTGCGAACGAAGCGGATGTGCCATCCGCCAGAGTGATCGTCAGATCCGTTGCACTGGCAGAGAAAATCACTCCCTTGAAATTCGCCTTTTTCCCGCCCTGGCTCTTTCCCTGGCTAGCATGCAGAATGGCATTGGCAGTCGCCCGGGCACCCGGGGTTTTATCCTGGGACGGCTTGGTATCCTGTCCGGGGTGCACAGGACTTGCATAAACCGAAAATGCGCTCAGGAAAAAAAGCCCAATCAAGGTTATTGAAATGAAGATCATTTTCTTGCTCATATTTCTCCTTACTCGTTTCTTAGGGTTCATAGTATACCGTGATGTAGAGGGAAACTTCGTTCCCATCCGCATCACTGCCGATGACTTCAACCAGGTTTTCACCTTCGACAAGAGTCAATACATCTGAGAAGTGTTCGTCGTTTTCAATGTACAGAATATCGTCATTAATGGTTAATGTCGTTCCAATGGCTGCCTTGCCAGTTATTTCCAACTGCGACACATTGACAACAGCGCCATCTGCCGGTGAATCGATTTCCACCCAGAGGTTTGCGTTAGCCGATACGTACAGCGCGGTCGGGGAGGCTGTTGGTTCTTCGGTGGGAGATTGAAAAGGTGTCTCAGTTACAGATGGAGCACTCGTAATGGGTTGAGCGGTAGGGGTAACGCTGCTGGTAGTCCTTGCACAGCCTGACACCCCCAAGATAGTAATGAGGATCAGAAAAACCTTCACTTGTTTAGACATTGTTACTTACAGGGTAGTCAATGAGGATACAATTGTCAATACGTAATTTACTCTATTAAAACTATTCTCACCCGATGGCCCAAATATTCCAAAGGAGAGAAGAACGAGAAGGTAAAAAAAGGATCCAGCTCTGCAGCCGGATTCTTTTTTTTAAGAAAAAAATGATTGCTAGATTGTAGTGATGATGTTACTGTAAGTGGCACCAAGGGCAGGGCCAAAGATCGACAAAGCCAGGATAACTACCGTGACCACCAGGGCTATAATCAAAGAATATTCAACAAGCCCCTGGGCTTGTCTGTATGACGCACACATGTTTACCTCCTTGTATTCACTATAGCACGCCAAAAATGGAAATTCAAGGCAGGTAAACAGATGACATGCTTTAACTATCGTTTTTTCGAAACAATGCTGAAAGAGTTACGCAAATCAGGTGATGAAAACGCGTTCAGCCGCCTTTTGCTGACCCTCATTCAGAGGCAGGAAGACCATGAACCGGCTGCCCTTCCCTTCCACACTTTCCACGCTAATCCGGCCTCCGTGCATTTCCACCATTTCCTTGGCGATGGCCAGACCCAAGCCCATGCCACCGTGCTTGCGAGTTAGGTGCTTTTCGACCTGGTAAAACCTTTGGAAGATCTTGGGCAGTTCCTCCTTGGGGATGCCAATCCCGTTGTCGAGGATGGAAATCTTGACATACCCGGGGACTTCCTCCCATTTGACTTTTACTTTACCGCCTTCGTTGGTAAATATGAGGGCATTCTTGACCAGGTTGGAAAGAGCCACACTGATTTTTTCTGAATCCCCTTCCACGGTAATCTCTTTCCCTGGAGCTTCGGAAGAAATGGCGATATTCCGTTCCACGGCAAGTTCCTGAAGAGTATCGATCACCTGCTGGATGAGCAATTGAACTCCAACCCGTCGGCGGCGGAGGTTCATGAATCCGCGCTTCATGCTGGTTTCATCCGCCAATTCCTCGGTGATCTCGGCTAAACGGTTGGCGCTGTTCTGAATGATCTTCAAGTGCTCCAATTGTTCAGGAGTGGCAGTTTCTTTTAAAAGGGAAATATGACCAATCACCAGACCAAGGGGAGTGCGCAATTCGTGCGAGGTTATCGCGAGGAAATCGGATTTCATCCGATCCAGTTCCAGGGCTTTTTCATAACTGCGCTGGGCTTCCTCCAGCAAGTGCCGGTACTGGATGGCCACGGCTGCCTGGGCGGTGAGCGTTTCCAGGATGTTAACATCTTCATCGGTATAGTGGGCATCATTGAATTTATTACGGCACTCCATAACCCCAATGGCTTTACCCTTGAATATCATGGGAACGGCGAGCACGGAAGCGGATTTTTCAGGAATATCCTGATCGACAATCCGGAGGATACGCTCATCCTTGTCGGAATGATGCAGAAGAATCGGCTTGCCCGTGGTGAATGCCATGCCCGCCACCGAACGATCGAGAGGGATGGCCACATTACCGAGCTTTTCCATCAGATAGAAAGGAGCAGCCAATACCCTGAGGAAATGGGCTTCCTCATCATATCCCAGGATGGAACTGCTCTCGCTGGATGTGAGCTCGCTGGCAATTTCAATCAAAGACTTCAGCAGAGGCTCAAAATCCAGGTTGGGGGTAAGGTTCCTGCACACCTCAAGAAGGCGCTGCAGACGCAGAGTATAATCAGGGGAAAATGTTGCCAATCTGGCTATGTCCTCCTTGGCAAAAAAATTATAGCATATCCATATTCAAAACATTTATTGAGGAGTTCGGTATGGCAGAAAAGAAAAAAGTTCGTGTGGCAATTATCGGCGTGGGGAATTGCGCTTCCTCGCTTGTCCAGGGCGTATATTATTACCGCAACGCAAAAGAAACCGATCGCATCCCCGGGATCATGCACGTAAACCTGGGCGGATATCACATCCGAGACGTGGAATTCACCGCTGCTTTTGACGTGGTGGAAGGCAAGGTGGGGAAGGATCTTTCCGAAGCCATTTTTTCCTATCCCAATAATACCTTCAAATTCACAGATGTACCCAATTTGAACGTACCCGTTTACCGCGGGATGACCCACGATGGACTTGGAAAATATCTTTCCCAGATCCTCAAGAAGGCTCCGGGTCCAACGGCAGATATCGTCCGCATCCTCAAGGAAACCAAAACGGATGTGGTCATCAACTACCTGCCGGTTGGTTCCGAGATGGCGACCAAGTGG
>JBGQAS010000228.1:0-4208 GCA_041494435.1 Anaerolineaceae bacterium
ATTGACCCCGTGGAATTCTTTTTTATCTTCGACCATGGATTCCATGACTTCGATCAACTGCACCGGTTCGGTTTCAGGGATGGCTTCGAGGGAAGGTTTCCCGTCCCCTGCCACCCATTGTGCCACCAGTTTTTCCCAGGTGCGGATGCGGTTGGTTTCGATCTTCATATCCTTGACCTGCGAACCGTAGGTCAGGAACAATCCCTGCGCCCGACCTTCATATTTCCCTACCAGCTTGCACAGTGCCGGGTAGAACTCCACCCAGTGCGGCCAGACAACCGGCAGGATGTGATGGGTCTCCAATCCCCAACGGACGATGGGGTGCTTGGCTTTCTTGCGCACCAGTTCCAAAGCATCCGTCCCATCCTTCAAGCGCATTTCCATTATCAAGGAGCAGTGATTGATCCCGGCGAGCTTCACCGGCATGACCACCTCTCCCGGCTGCACCCCGGCAACATTGGCCATGAATTTGTCTTGCCGAAGTTGGACCGTGTTGGTGCACATGCTAACGGTGTGGATGAAAGACTCCCTCCGCATGATCCAGCAAAGGGCGCTAGCCGGGTTAGTATAGTTGAACAACCAGGCTTTGGGTGCGACTTTCTCCAGGTCCTTGCAGATCTGGACCATGGGATGAACATGCCGGAAGGCCCGCAAAATCCCACCTGGACCAACCGAATCCCCGAACGGTACGAATACGCCATACTTGGCAGGAATTTCGATATCCTTTTCCCAGGCGTCAAACCCACCCGCTGAAATGGCGACAATGACAAAATCAGTAGCGGTCAATGCTTCCAACTGGTTCGTGGTGGCTTCGACCTTCAGGTCGGCTCCAGTTTGTTCGATAAGCATCTTGGAAAGCTTTTCCATCAATTCCAACCGCCTGGGATTGATATCCATGAGGGCCACCGTACTGCCTGCCAGCGTCTTCGATTGGATCAGCAGCGAGATCAACTGGGGAGTGAACATGCTGCTCCCGGCTCCGATGATGGTGATTTTCTTTCCCATATGTCTCCTTCTTTTCTCCAAGCAAGCAGGGGTTATTAAAATCCCTAGCCTGCCTTCATGAGCGCCTGGATGGGTGCCCAGCCGATGGTCTTCACCCCCGCTTTCTCTATGAACGATTTCAAATCAGCGCTGATCCATGCATTCAGATCCGCGAAGTAACCCGCCCAATCCGGTGTCATGGCTTCAATTTCTGGGGTGTGGTTGGCAGCATGGATCCGGATGAGGTGCAATCCGGATGGGAGCTGAGTGATGAAATTTTTCACATCAGACACCCTGGAAAGGGGTGAGGATAGGGTCAGGTCAGTGATCGAATCCAGCAATGGCACCCCAGCTTGTTCGAACTGGGTCGCAAAATTCAATCCCTCGATTATCCAGCCTGCATTCATCCAGGTACTGCTATCCCACTGGGATGGGTCTGGCCGTAGAAAAACCAGAGGAAGCTGATATTTCTTAGCAAACTGGGAAAAGAGATCAGTGAACCTGGGGTCGAAGGCGATGGATTGATGAGAGTCAAGATGGGTCAACTTTACTCCCATGTGCAATGCCCGATTGATTTGAGCATCGAATTCCCGGCCGAGAATGGTCTGGTCTATGGTTGATGGCAGTCCTGCCACGTTCTTGGGATATAAACCATCAGCATCCAACAATCCAGATTTCGGATCCACCGTGGAAATCGGTCGCCAACGGATCGTGTCCCATTCACTGGTCAAAGTCAATTGCAGACCGGTGTCCAAACCAGGGGTCGTCCGGGCAATGTGCGCCACCAGTGGAAACCAGATGCAAGGCGCCATGACTGCTGCTGAATTGATGTTTCCTGCATTGGTCAGATCTGTGTAGGCAGACATGTTCGACTGGCAAGTCCCCAAGTCATCCAATTGCGCGATCAAAACCTTGTCAGTGTTTTTAAAACCCAACTTAGCCAGTACTGGGTTGGGTTGTAGCTGCGATTGACCCAGCGTTCGGTTAAAAAATACCTTCTTCCCCTGGGCCGGGGTGGATAGAATCAGCCCGCTGGCCACCATCGAACTCACTTTCAGAAAATCACGTCTTTTTATCTTGGATGGGAGGATTTTCATATCACCTCGGATTCATTCATTTCCGGATATCGAATGGAAAAAGACTGGATCATTTCATCAATCCCGAAAGGGTTTCTACAAAGTTGGTCAATGTTGTTTTTGGATCGGCTCCACCGCGAAGCTCTTTCAATGCAATCTGCAGCTGCTCGTCATATACCTGGTAAAACGGAGTGATCGGTCCTGGCAAAGTGAAAATTAAAGCTTCCTTGGCTGCAGTTTTCCAATAGGATTGGGGTGCAGTCTCAAACGTCGGTTCGGTCGTAAACAGGTTGAGGACATTCTTTTCCGGCGGCACGGATACACTGCCTTCGCGCCATAGAACTTCCCCACCCACCTTGAAGGTCAGCCAGTGCACCAGGATCATGGCAGCATCGCGCTGGGCGCTCTTGGCGTTCACCCCGATCTGCCAATCCCCGGTGGGAACGACCAGTTTTCCTTTTTGGAAATAAGGGTAAGGGGCAACTCCCCAGGCAAAGCCGGTATCGGCAAATTTGTTGATATCTTCCGCGTTCGCCACCACCATACCAAGCTTGCCTGCTATGAATGCTTCCTCGGCTTTGAAGGTTTCGTCGGTTGGAGAAACTTTCCACTTGTTGAAAAGGTTTGCATAAAAAGTGAAAGCATCCTGCCAGGCGGTTGTATCGATTACTCCTTTGACTGTCACACCATCCAGACCAATTGCCTCCCCGCCAAGGGATTGGGGTAATGAAACAAAATCCTGTGCTGAAGTACCTGCCCAGGCAAACCCCCACACCTTTGGGGTCCCATCGTCGTTTTTATCCCCGGTAAGCTTTTGGGCTGTCTCAGCAACCTTCTCCCAGGTCCAGCGTTCACCGGTAACTGGTGGGGTGATTTCGGCTGCGGTTAACAGGTCGGTATTATAGAAAAGAAGGCTGACCGATGTATTGAAGGGTGCGCTATATTGTTCACGGGCATATCGCCCACTCTTCCGCAACGCCTGGATCCAATCTTCCTTTTCGTCAAAAGTAAACTGGTTCCAGAGTGATGCTAGCCAACCGTAAGATGCATAATAAGCCGAGTTCACAACTCTGAGGTTCAATACATCAGGGGTGGTACATCCCGCAGCCAGTACTCCCGTGGTTCCTGCAAAATAATTATCAAGGCTTACCGGGAGCAATGTCACCTCGATCTGGGGGTTTTGAGCTTCGAACGCTGCAACGACGGCATCCAGGTTGGGAATTGTATCCAGCACTACCCAGGTTAGATTGACAGATTTTCCACTGCTGGGCGCTGCTGCTGGTAGACAAGCCGCAGTGCTGCTAGGGAAAGCGGGCATGATCACGGGTTCAGGGATATATTCCAGGGGCATGTAAGCAACGGGTGCTGGACCTTTCGCTATGCATCCAGCCAACCCTGCTACAAGTATCAGGACTAGCCCGATTAAGAGTATTCGTGTGCGCATCCTATTCATCTGTTTTCGCATATGATCCCTCCTATGGCATGATGTTCTTTAATGCACCCCAACCGATAGTGTGAATACCTTCGGATTGGAGGAACCTGCGCATATCTTCATTCATCCAGGTGCGGTAATCCGCGAAGCGCCCGGGTGAATCGGAGGTGATCGCCGGCAGTTCCGGGGATGGTTTGGTGCAGTGGCAAATGAATAGGGTGATGCCAGGGGTCACCTGTTTCAAGATCGCCTGGGTGTCTTCGAGGCGGGTATCGGGGTTCTCCAGTGGCATCATGTACATGTTGTCCAGCAGGGGAATTTTGAATAGCTCAAGGGTTTTCACCATCAATACCGCCATGCTGATGAACCCGGGATCGATCCCGCCGATGGCTTGAAATCCTGCCTTGTCCCGCCGAATGAAAATGGGCGGCACATGGTGCGCCAGGCAGACCCGGATATAGTCCATGATGTACGCCTGGAGGACAACGAATTGATGGGAATCGAAATGGGTGGGGACCATCCCCTGCTCTATGGCAGCCTTCGCCTGGGCTTCCATTTCTTTTCGGATCACCTTCCCCTTGGCACGCGCCATCAGGTCTTCTCCGTGCTGCCAGAGGTATCCATCCGGGTCGAGCAATCCCGAAGATGTATCCACCGTGGAGAGTGCTCCCCAACGATTGCTTTCCCACTCACTCGTAACTGTCATGTGAACGCCA
>JBGQAS010000284.1:0-3526 GCA_041494435.1 Anaerolineaceae bacterium
ACTTCTTCTGTGGCAGTAGAGTTGTTATTTTGCAGTTCGATGTAAGCCTGCCACAAGGGAAGAAGGGTTGCTGCCTGGGTTTGATCCACTGCCTGATCGGTACCTTCCAATTTCAATGTCCCCAACGCCAACTCTTCTACAGTGGACAATGTTTTTGAGTCGGAACTTGTTGAATTCGCAGTATTCGTTGAAGATGACGTGTTACAAGCCGACAATCCCAAGATCAATAAAATCGTTATCACTAATGCAATCATTTTTTTCATTCTTGTTCCTTTTCAAAACTCATTCGTGGTGGAGTGCATCGATTGGATCCAATTTGGCAGCCTGGTTTGCGGGGTAGAATCCAAAAAACGCACCGACGATCGCTGCTGACCCAAAAGCCAATAGGATCGAACCAACTGAAACCACGGTTCTCATCCCGCTTGCGGAACCAAATATCCAGGCTCCCACAACACCAATCACAATTCCGATAATTCCGCCGAATACGCTGATTAACAAAGCCTCGGATAGGAATTGACCCCGGATATCCGCTGGTGTTGCTCCCACTGATTGGCGCAACCCGATTTCCCGGGTGCGTTCAGTAACACTCACCAGCATGATATTCATGATGCCGATCCCACCAACGATCAAAGAAACACCTGCCACCCAAGCCAATAGGGAACGAAAAGCAGCCGTTGTCGATTCCTGGGTCGTGATGACATCCTGCTGAGTGGTGATGGTGACATCAAGTGAATCCAGGCTGACATTGTGCCGCTTGGCAAGCAAGAGCTTGATTTGGGTAATGGTGTCATCCATTTTCTTTGGGTTATCCACCTGGACATAGATCATGCGGACACTGTCACCCATCATCCGGGCAAACATAGAGAAAGTGAACTTCTGAAGCACAACCGTGATGGGTGTGTACAACCTGGCGTCATAATCAACATCACCCACGGTACCTTTTTCGGCAAAGACTCCAATGACAGTGAGGCGGGTGGTTCCCACATTGATGCTCTTTGCAATCGGGTCTTCATCACCGAAAAGTTCCTTCGCCAGGCTGGCGCCCAGGATGGCTACCTTGGTTTTCTGATCCACCTGGGTCTTTGTGAAATAAGTTCCGCTGGCGATTTTCACGTCCCTAACAGATGGAAAATCAGTTGTAGTGCCCAGGATGGGGACGCTGTCGAGAGAAACCGTTCCATATTTTACTGTTTGTTCCGAGTTTTGTTCAACGGTAACACCCGCTACTCCGGTGATATTGGTCGAAATGGCATCCGCATCTTGATAGGTCAAGCCTGCCGATCCTGAATTCACCATCATAGGTCCATTCCTGGAGAAACTGGAAGTGATGAAGATCAGGTTGGATCCAAGGCTGGTAATCTTTTCTCTGATGGTTGCCTCGGTGCCAGTACTAACGGCAACCATAATGATCACAGCCGCGACACCGATGATGATACCCAACATGGTGAGGAGCGACCGGACTTTATTTTTTAATATCGCTTCCCACGAAATTCGAAAGATTTCAGACAGTCGCATGGCTCACCTTCCTGGTTTCTTTGGAGTGGTTTTTGCTGTTATGGACGATGGTGTCGATACTGCCATCCTTAAGGTGGATGGTTCTTACCGTGTATTCAGCCACGATGGGATCATGGGTGACAATGACGATGGTGCTGCCCTGTTCGTGAAGTTTCTGCAATATTTCCATGATCTCCTTACCTGACTTGCTGTCCAGGTTGCCCGTCGGTTCATCCGCTAAAATCAATATGGGGTCGTTGATTAAGGCTCTCGCTATGGCCACCCTTTGTTGCTGTCCACCCGAAAGTTCATTGGGTTGATGGTTCATCCGGTCACCCAGCCCGACTCTCTCGAGCATGTTTTTCGCCAGATCATCCCATTTGTCGTGAGGGGTTTTGCGAGTGCGGTCGTACACCAGCGGCAGGACAACATTTCTCAAAGCAGTCGTGCGGGGCAACAGGTTGTACGTTTGGAATACATATCCGATTTTCCGGTTCCGGACATCTGCCAGTTGGGTCTTGTCCAAATCACTGACATCCTCGGAATCCAGCAGAAACTTTCCCGAAGTAGGGCTGGACAGGCATCCAATGATATTCATCAAGGTACTCTTGCCCGATCCAGAAGGTCCCATGATGGCAACAAATTCACCTGCTTCAATTCGAATATTCACTGAATTCAACGCAATCACCGATGCGTCTCCCATCCCGAATATCTTGGTCAGGTTTATAGTCTCAATGATAGTATGCTTGGCGGCCATCATTTTGTCTCCACGATGCCTGTAGTAACTGTCTCACCTGCCTGCAGTCCGGATGTGATTACAGCGTACGTGGAATCCATGATTCCCACCTGGACTGTTCGGAGAACAGGTTTGCCTGATTCCATCACAAACACGGTATAGCTGCCTGCAGACAATTCGTGGAGCGCTTCAACAGGAACAAGAACCACATTTTTCGCCTGTTCGGCAATGACATCCACGGAAGCACTTACACCCAGAGGCAATGGATCGTCTCCAAGCGTGGGAATTTCATCCAACTCGACCAGGCCCTGGATCATGGTTGTGCCACCAACGGATGTTAAAGCAGGGTAAACCTGGATCACTTTGCCTGTAAAAATGTCATTTGGCAGCGCATCGAAGGTTGCTTCAGCAGTGTATCCCACTTTCACATTCTGCCAATCGGTCTCATCCATATAAATGGTCAAATCGCTTTTCGTCAAGTCAGCCAGGGTGATGATGGAACCACCGGAGACCGAATCACCCACCGAAGCACTGATGCTCATGATCGTTCCCGCAAAGGGAGCTTTCAGGGTGGCATTATCCAAATTAGTTTGAGCCGTTTGAAGCGCCAGTTTTGCTGCATTCAGAGCATCCAGGTCAGAGCCAGTTGCATTTTCAGGCAAGGTCCCACCCGTCAGAGCCGTGATCAAGTATTGATCTTCCTGAACATTGGCTTTTGCCAGGTCATAATCTGCTTGTGCGGCAGCAATGGTGATATCGGCTGGCGCGACAACGCATTTAGACCGTTCCTTGGTTGTTTGGTCAGTGCAGGTAGTTGTGAAATACTCAGCAAGGTACGTTGAGTAGTAATCGATCTGCGCACCAGCCAGGCTGCTCTTGGCGATGGTCAACCAATCATTGGCATCGATCACGGCCTTTTGGTTGGCACTCGTCGGCGAGTTTTGTTCAGCGAGCTTGGCAGCATCCGAAGCTTGCTGAGCTGCAACTACTCTTTCTCTCCAAGCCAGGACTGACGCACTGATGTAATACCCCAGGCCGTTCTTGGCTGATGCCAGAGTTTCCTGGTCGGTTGCGAGGTTACTTTCAGCCGTAGCCAATGCAGCAGGCGAAGTTAATTCCAATAAGTTTTGTTTTGCTTGTGCCAATGTTTTTGCTAGGGATGTGGTATCGAGAACAGCAAGTACTTGCCCTTCGGTTACTTTGTCGCCAACAACCACGTTAAGTTCATTCAGGGTGCCACTGGTTTGAAACCCGAGATCCACTTCATTGGCTGAAATGAGGGTTCCTGCACCACTG
>JBGQAS010000097.1:0-6739 GCA_041494435.1 Anaerolineaceae bacterium
CGGAGAGATGGATATAAATAGTAAAGAATACAAATTCTTAAGAAAGGAGAATAAACAATGTTTGCTCGCAGAGGTCAAGGTTTGGTAGAGTATGCTCTTATTCTTGTTCTTGTTGCCGTTGTAGTCATCGTAGTCCTTGCGTTATTGGGTCCGGTCATCGGAGCCGTCTTCAGCAATATTATTGGTGCCATCTAAAGCAGGACCTTTTCTGATAAACAGGGAACCAGTTCAGGTTCCCTGTTTATATTAACTTAATGGGGAATATTTGCAGAACGGTTGGATCGTGGTCAACCAAATTTTGCAGATGTTTCTAAATTCAACTAAGTGTATAGAAAGCAATCGGGTTATTCCAGGCTGACAGAATTTCCTGCCATCAATCCGCTCGCAAAAGCAAAATGCAAGTTGAAACCTCCGCAGGGACCTACCACATTAAGGACTTCCCCAGCCAGATATAAGTGGGGGACAATACGTGATTGATAGCTTTTTGGATTGATCTCCTCCAGAGGCACTCCGCCCACTTTGAGCTGGCAAAATTCAAATCCTCGCGTACCTTCTACCTTGAACCGAATGGAGGTGAGTTTTTCCCAAAGCTGTTTCGAGTTCTGAGGGTCAAGTTGGGAACTTGTGATATTGGGGGAAAGTTTTGCGAGTTGCATAATCACTTTGGGCATCTTATGAGGTAGGACAGCTCCCAAAAGAATATGCATGGGGATCGTAGAGTGTTTGTGTCTGGCCAGAATGTCTTCAAGCTCCTTTTTATGATGGGGGATTACATCCAATTCGAGCTGTAAATCTTTGCCAGCATTCAATGAAACAAGGTGGCTGAGATTCATAACGGCCGGCCCATTGAAACCCCAAGCGGTAACGATGAGGTTCCCACTACTTTCCCCAAGCAGTTGATCTTTTCTCCAAAGCCTCGCGATAACATCCAGACGAACTCCCTGCAATTTATGGAATGACGAAATATCCGCTTCAAGAGGTGCCAGGGCAGGTAGGATAGGCAATACCGTGTGCCCAAGATTTCTTATTTCCGAAAAGAGAGCGCCGTTTGATCCCAGCGCCGGATAGGCTTTCCCACCACACGAAAGTACCAATCGATCGCAATGGAAAATTGGATGATTGGGACCGACGAGCCCGAACCCTTTTTTCTCTCGCCGAATGGAAGAAATTGTTGTATTGAGATGGATTTCAACTTTCGCTTCAATTAAAGCTTGGTTAAAAATATCCGCGACATTTGCAGCCGATTCCGAAACCGGATAACACCAACCATCATCAGTTGCGTAGGTTAATATCCCCAACTTAAGTAATTCTTTCTGCAGTCGCTCGGGGGGAAACTGCTCAAATAGCGATTGAAGCAAGGAAGAGTCTGAGCAGTAGTAACTTTCGGGCTTGGCGTTTAAATTGGTGATATTGCATCGTCCGGACCCGGTCACCAAGAGCTTCCTACCGATAAGATTATTGGATTCAAACAGATGAACCTTTTTCCCAGCCCGGCTTGCTTTCAACGCTGCCATGATCCCTGCCGGGCCTGCCCCGACAATCCCAATTATTTCCATTGAAATATTGTAGCACGAGCGTTTTTAATGGATTTTTAATTTTTCTTATATAACGTTTTAACAGAATAGTATTAATTAAAGAATTGAACTTGCTGGTAATAGGACTTTTCTTACAAAATACGTGAGTATTGAAATGCCCATTATTAATGTGCGGGAAATTATAAAGAAAAGATATTTGATTGAAGGAGGCAAAAATGGCTATTAAAAAAATCGCTCCTGAAAAACAGGAAAACAAAAAATGGAAATTGTCAATAAAAGGAATTCAGAACTCGATCATTTCTTCGATGACTTTTTTGGAAGACCCTTCAGCATTCTCCCCTTCCAGCGTGGAATGCACGAATTTACACCCCGGCTGGATGTGTTTGAAACCGATCATGATGTGAAAGTGACAGTTGAGATACCTGGCATGGACGAAAAGGATATCGAAGTGTCAATCAATAACGGGATCCTTTCCATCAGCGGAGAGAAGAGCAGCGAGCGCGAAGAGAAGAATGGCTAGTATCATCGCATGGAAAGGTCTTATGGTTCCTTCCGACGTGATGTGTCGATGCCATCAGAGGTGGATGAAAACAAAGTTGGAGCAACATTTTCCAAGGGGGTGTTGGAAGTGACGTTGCCCAAAATTACGGAAGAGAATCGCAAGTCACGGAAGATCGAAGTAAAAAAGGGCTAAAGAATAAAGAAGGACGATCACATTGTGATCGTCCTTCAATTTAATTAGCAATAGTTATTCAAATTATCTAACCGCTAAGGTTCCCAAAAATCTTTTTTCTCGCACTATTCTACAAAGTCACTTATGGCTGAAGTAGGCTTTCATAAGTGCGAAGTAATAATCCTTCCAACCTTGCTTGTAATCTTCTGATTGTCCTTCCGGAATCTCCGTATGGATAAGCGTCAACTTGGAGCCGTCTCCATCAGGTTCAATGAGTATTTCAAGCATTGAATCGGGAGCCCCTTCGGGAAACTCAGTGGTCCTCCAGGATTGAAGTATGCGTCGAGGAGGTTCGAGTTCAAGATTCTTTCCTATGATGTATCCATCCCAGGCAGTGAATTTTCCACCAACTTTGGGGTCGATATCCGCAGCATCCCCGGTGAATTCAGCGTGCTTTTTGCTATCGAGCCAGGCATGATAAAGTTTGTCCGGCTTGACCGGGAGGACGACAGACATTTTCAGTTTTTCAGTCATTTTGACCTCTTTTTACGTAACCAACAAATCCTGGCAGGTTTTCAATCGCTCAGGCTGCAATTGGCAGCCTTTATCAAAGAAGCTGCCAGCTGACAGGCCTGTTGGGGTGTCAGGTAAAGGTTCGATTCTTCCGCCCGGAATACTCGCTCTTCATCCGGGCAATTCTCTTTTATTCGCAAACAAATATTGTCTTTAAAATTTTCATCCTGCTGATCAAAAAAGACTTCGATTTTGAGTGAATTATCCAGGAGATTTATTTCCATGGGTTCCTCCAAATTCCAATCATCCTTTGCCTGCAACAAAGGATTTGATCCCCGAGATGTCTAGGATTTCCCCAAAGAAAATGCGATGGTAATCTTTTTTGGGGTATTCCAACAAAATGGCAGGATTCAAAAATTGTTCCGGTTCGTAGTCCTGCCAATACATTTTCTTGCACTCGATGACCAATTCGGCCTCTTCGTAGCTTGGGGCATCCACGACCTTGGAAGCGATGGGGGTCAGTCCTGAAGCTGCGATTTTATCTTCATCCCTTCCTGAACGAGACCCCAACATGTCAAGCGTGGAGCGATATTGGCCCGAGAATGTGCAAATGGTGAAAGTGTCGTAGTTATTCATGAACTCATAGGTATACCGCGTTGGGCGGACCACCACCATGATGAAAGGTTTATTCCACATGATGCCCATGCTACCCCAACTGATCGTCATACAGTTAAACCTTTTCCGTTTCAATTCACCACTCGTAAGCAGAAACCACTGCTTGTCAAACAAGGTGAATGGTTGGGTGATAAATTGGTGGGGATCAATATGTTTGCGTTCCATGGAAATTCTCCTGCATGATTAATCGATGACTTATTGTACTCACAGGTGACAAAAATTCGAATAGGTGATTTGTCAGAAGTAGGAATTGCGGTTTTATAATAATCCAGAAAGGTATTATTGGTATGAAGAGCCTTGTGGGCTTATTTGCCATTTCTATAACCATATTTTCGTTGATTGGATGCACAAGTGGGGTAACGGTTAAATCAACCAATCCTCTTCACGATGGTATTACTGTCATGAAATTGACTCTTATTGAGGATCATTACGGAGGGCAGCATATTGTTGGAGAAATCCGTAATGATGCTTCTTTTCCTTTGAAGTCAATTAAACTTTCGATTTCTATTACCGATACTGATGGCGAAACTGTCTTGAAGGACTCCGACGAAAAGCCTATAACGGAAGATTCTTTCAGCCCATTCCTGGGCATCCTTTTTCCCGGGCAATCCACCGGATTTGAATACTCCCTTTCCCCTCTCACAAATACAGCAGCGCATTACCAGGTCACTTTTCTTTCTGCGGTCAAAATGGATTCCCAACAAGCCGATGTCCGGATTGAAAAAGCTCATATTCAGGATAGTATGTATGGCACCAGCTTTTTTATTGGAGAAGTTGTGAACCTTGGTTCCCAGCCAGCCAGGGTTGAAGGGATGGGTGTGGCTATATTGGGAGACAACGGGCAGATATTGGACATGAATTTTGCTTCAAGCCTGGTGCAGTACTTGGCACCGGCAAATGATCCGGATGGCTTGGATAGGGGCACCTTTGCCATCCCCCTTCGAGGTTCATTTAGGGAGCGTGTTCATTGGCAGACTTACCTATCCTCGATAGTTACAACCCCTGGCAATGTGCCAGCTGTCAAATTATTGGAATCCCGTCATTACGTTGATTCCATGGGATATTTTCATCTTGTTGGTTTAGTCAGCAACCAAAGCTCGATCTCATACTTCTTTCCGCTAATTGGAAACGTAACGGATGAGGATGGAAATATTCTTGATTCTGTCACTGGGTATTTGCCGATCGATTTACAGGCAGACTCGGTGGCAGCCTTTGATCTGATGGATTGGAAGGTGGTCAACCACAATACAGATTTGCAGGGATTAATCAAAAAAACCCAAATTCAGATCGATTCGTCCCGAGCATACCCATCTAAACTGCATTACTTCAATTTAATTACTTCAAATGTTCAGGAATACCGGGACACACAAGGCCTTTGGAAATTTACTGGGTTTGTCGATAATTTTTGGCCAGTGCCATTTCAAAGCGTGGTTGTTATCGTTTCCATCTTTTCTGGCAAAAATCATCTCGTCGCGACCGGTTATCAATGGGTTCAACCCGTGGCATCTATGCTCGGCGTTGGAAGTAAGGCTCAATTCGATCTGCAGATCTCCCTTGATCCCACTCGCGACCCCTCAAAATATACCTACCAAATCCAAGCATTCGCTGAACCCCCTTGGTAATTTGACTTTTTGTTGAAATCGGGGGAGAAGTTCTTTTTTCTGATTGTGATACACTTTTTTATCACGAATGTCCGGGGAGGCTAAATGTCGGAAGCAAAAAAGAGATTGATTACTGCAGAGGACTTGTATCGATTTGAACTGATCAGCGATGTACGCTTATCGCCAGATGGAAAGAACGTTGTTTATGTTCAAAAAAGAGTGGATAGAAAAACAGAAAAGAAATATGGCAACCTATGGGTAATTCCCACCCAGGGAGGAAAACCGCGCCAGTTCACATTTGGGGATCAAAAAGACATCTCACCCCGCTGGTCACCCGATGGCAAAACCATAGCTTTTCTATCCAATAGAGCTGATCAGGATAAGGCACCTCAAATATATTTAATTTCCTTCGGGGGCGGTGAAGCCCACAAGATCTCAGAAATCCCCGGTGAAATTACTTCCATTAGTTGGTCGCCTGATGACAGGAAACTCCTTTGCTCAGTTCGGAAACTTGATCCAGATGAATTGGAACGGCAGAATAATGAGCAGAAGAAGAAATTGGGGGTTGTCAATCGCAGGTACGACCGTTTCTTTTATAAATTCGATGGATTTGGTTACCTTCCTCACGAGCGTGAACATATCTGGACCGTGGATGTCCACTCGGGTACTGGCAAGCAATTAACCGACCACAAAATCTATGATGAAAAGGAACCTGCTTATTCTCCCGATGGAAAATGGATCGCTTTCCTTTCCAATCACAGCGAAGATCCGGATAGAGACTTTGAGAGGGTGGACTTGTTCGTCATTCCTTCCCGGGGCGGTGCACAAAAAAAGATCGAAACTCCTGTAGGAGATAAGGTGAAACTATCGTTCTCTCCCGATGGAAAATGGATCGCTTTTGTGGGGCAGGTGGGGGAGCATCAAGATTACAAAAACTATGGATTGTGGGTGGTTCCAATCGATGGGTCTGTTCCTGCTCGCAACCTCACAGCAGCCTATGACTTGAACGTATCTCCCTCGACCATTAACGATATGGGTGAGCCGGAATTTATCTCCCCGACCTGGTCCAATGACGGCAAGATAATATACTTTCAATGTGCAAGACATGGGATAACTCAATTATTGGCGGTCAGTAAAGATGGAAAAAATTTGGATGCTGTCATTGATCAAAAAGCCGTTGTGTGTAGCTTCTCCTTTGACAAAAAACAGAGCACGCTTGCCTACCAGTTGGGTCGCATCGACGATCCCTGTCAAATTATCTTGAGGGATATGGCGACTGTAAAGGAGAAACAACTTACTTCACTCAATAATTCCATTCTCACAAAGGTTGAATTGGGTAAGGTGAAAGAAGTTTGGTTCAAGAGTCCTTCTGGAATGGATTTGCAAGGATGGGTCCTCGCTCCACCCGGATTCGACCCGAAGAAAAAGTATCCTTCCATTCTCGAAATCCACGGCGGACCACAAACCCAATACGGCTTCTTCTTTATGCACGAATTTTATTATCTGGCTTCCAAAGGATATGTGGTTTATTTCTGTAATCCACGGGGCGGGCGGGGGTACGGCGAGGAACACACCAAGGCTATCTGGCATGATTGGGGCGCCAATGACTATGCTGATTTAATGACGTGGGTTGATCAAATGGAGAAGGCTCCGTATATCGATCGATCTCGCATGGGTGTCACGGGAGGAAGTTATGGCGGTTACATGACCGTTTGGATCATTGGTCACACCCAGCGCTTCCA
>JBGQAS010000293.1:0-3390 GCA_041494435.1 Anaerolineaceae bacterium
GTATGTTGGGTTGGAGTCACAGGGGCAGACTGACACGAGACCAGCAAAAACAGGCATGCGGATAAAATGACCAACCCTTTTTTCATATTAATAATTCCATCCTAAATCAGCGGCATTTGGTACATAATCCTGTGAATTGCAGTAAGTGGTCACGGATTTCAAATCCAGACTGGTTTTCAACCCGTTGCATAAGGCTACTGAGGTCATCTCCCGAGAATTCTTCCACCCGGTGACAATCTTTGCAGATCAATAAATGTTCATGAGCGCCATTCCGCGGGTAATAACCAAATCTGCCTTCCTCAAAGAAAACTCTTTGCACGAGACCTAATTCTTCCAGTTTCTCAATCGTGCGATAGACTGTCACCAACCCAATCGTCGGGTTGATTTGACGTGCCTGGAAGAAGAGTTCGGTGGGGGTCAACACCTTGTCACAGTTCGTGAAGATATCCACGACTGCCTTTCTCGCAGCGGTGAGATGGTATCCATGGGAATTTAATCGAGATAATAAGGAATTTGAATGGTTCATAATGAAAATGAAAATCATTTTCATTATAGGCATTTGGATGGTCCTTGTCAATTATCCCTGGCCAAAGTACAAGAAAAATAGGCTACAATTTCGTGCTACATGGAAAATAATCGTAGATTCACTTCCGGAGGACAACCATTTCCAAATTATCCCGTTTGACCAAGATATCTTTCCTGCTGGCATTCTTCTTCGCGGTTGATAAAGCGCTTGCCATTTTCAGGGTGGTGGTCATCCTGCGGATGTTTGGGCTGTCCACACTTTTGGACCTGGATGCGTTCAATGTTGCCAATAATGTACCCGATCTTCTTTTCGCTCTCATCTCTGGCGGGGCTTTGGCCATGGCGTTCATCCCTGTTCTAACCGAGGTGCTTTCAAAGACCGGCAAGAAATCAGCCTGGGAACTTTTCAGCCGGGTGGCTAATTTTGCATTTCTCGTGACAGTCGCAATTGCCATTGTTGTTGCGATTTTTGCAAAACCATTGGTAAGTTTGGTCATCGCTCCTGGATTCACTCCCGAGCGTCAGTTGGTTGTGGTTCAATTGATGCGCCTGAACCTCATCGCGACGATCATTTTTTCCATCAGCGGTTTGGTGATCGCCGGGTTGCAATCGAACCAACGCTTTCTCCTGCCTGCGTTGGCACCCATTTTTTATAACATCGGGCAAATCATTGGCGTCACGATCCTTGCACCCGCCAAAGGTTTGACCATCGGTGGCTTCACATTGCCTGCCTTGGGTTTAGGCGTCAATGGGATGGTTTACGGCGTGATCTTGGGAGCAGTCTTGCATTTGGGGATTCAAATCCCCGGTTTGATTGCGAATGGTTTTCATTGGAGCCCCTCCTTTGGCTTGAAGGATCCTGAAGTAAAGAAGGTGTTAAGGCTTCTTGGCCCGAGAGTGCTCACCATGTTCTTCATTCAATTAACCTTCATTGTCCGGGATAACCTGGCATCCCGCTTGACCTTGGGCGATATTTCGGCGTTAACTTATGGGTGGATGATCCAACAGGTACCAGAGACTTTAATTGGCACAGCGATAGGAACAGCCATGCTGCCAACAATTTCCACATTGATTGCGGAAGGAAAGAAAGAAGTTTTTCTTGAAACCATTCACAGGGCATTGCGGGTCCTCATCGCGCTAACCATTCCAATTTCGGTGATCCTTTCGCTAAGCTTGTCGCCTTTCCTGAATCTTGCCTTTAACCTGGGCGATGCAGGTACTCGGGTTTTGCTGGCAGTGACCCAGGGATTCTTGATCGGATTGATGGGGCATTCGCTGCTTGAAGTGGCTTCACGTTCTTTTTATGCTCAACAAAATGCAAAGATTCCTTTATACGCCTCAGCTTTGAATGCTGCGCTTTATACGGTGTTCGGGATTGTGCTAATGAAACCTATGGGAGCCATGGGGATCAGTGTTGGGGATTCCCTGGCTTTTACTATAGAGGCGCTACTTTTATTAGGGATTCTGAATTATCGGATGCGAAGTTCGCCCGTGGATGGCAAATCATTTTGGGCTCGGATTAAGACAACTTTCGATAGCGCAAGCCTGGCGAACAAGACGTTTCTGCGAACAGCAGTTGGGAGTGTAGTTATCGCAGGAGTATTGATCCCCTTCCAGTTGTTTTTCGGGAAGTACCTGGGACACTTTATGAATGGGACAAGTTCCATGCTCCTTGGAGTTGCGGTCATTATCCCTTTCATTTGGGTCGAAATCCGTCAGCTCTTCCAGCTTTAAAGAAATCCATGTTTTCGTTGGTATAATTGCACCCATGTCTGAACCGGAAGTCGAAAAGACCAAACCCATCAAAACAAACAAAATGAAAGCGCCACCGCTGGAATACAAACGTTGGGAGCTTATCGTTTTTATAGGGGTTTCTGCCCTATTGATAATCGCCAATGCCATATTTTGGATTGGCTTGGTAAGCTCTGTCAGCCAAACGGTGGGGGGTTCGTGGGCAAGGATTATCTTGAATGTCGGTTTAGGTGCTACCGGTCTACTTCTTTTGCTGTTTGCTGGATTGCTCTTTATCTATTCACGCAGGTCCCTGCGCGGGATTTGGGTAATTTGGGGCATTTTGCTTGCTTCCCTGATCATCGGGGTGAGTATCATGCTCGGGGTCAGGTCAGGTTTGAATATCCGCATGCAGACTGACCAGCAACAACGGCTGACGGCTGCCGCTGAACATTTCAATTATGGTGTTCAAGCATTGACCCAGGGCGACCTGGCAGCGGCAAAAACGCAGTTTTTATATGTGAATGAACTAATCCCCAATTTTCCAGGATTGGTTGAAAAATTAACCGAAGTGGAATTGCAGATGGCTTTAGCGCTTACCCCGATTGCCACGCCTACCCCCGAGCCGGTTGCCATCCCGACGGGTGAGTCCACGGATGAATATTTCAACCTTGCTCAGCAAGCTATCCAGAACCAGGATTGGGCTTCCGCGTTGAAATTGCTGGAAACCATCCGTAATATCGATTTGAACTACAAACAAACACAAATGGATGACCTTTATAACCTGGTCTTGAGAAACCTGGGAGTCGCCCAGATTAAAGCCAATGATTTAGAAACGGGGATTTTCAATCTCACTCTCGCAGCGAAGTTTGCTCCCTTGGACGTTGATGCTGCCAGGTATTTGAGCTATGCCAAGGCTGATATCCAGACAAATGTCTGGCTTGGATATGCGGCTGGGTTGAACAAGATCGCAAATGATCTGGCGAATTCCAACCAGTCGGCTTGCGATATTCTAAAGGCATACCAGGTAACCCGAACTTTCCTGGATCAACATGGAATTTCGGGCACCATAACTTTCCAGGGAGATTCAGCCGATTTGGATTCCAAGATCAAGGCCTGGTTCCCGATCTGCCA
>JBGQAS010000463.1:0-2055 GCA_041494435.1 Anaerolineaceae bacterium
GAAAACGAATCACGATCCCTCATTACGAAAAGTCAGTGTCCAGTCACGATGAAACAAGTAAGTTGAAACCAGGCTCACGCTCGATCGTTATTGAACCTGCAGACATCATATTTCTCGAAGGAAATTTTCCTTTCCAAATTCCGGAATTGTCCTCTTTCATCGGGATCAAAATTGTTTATCTGACCAATGACCCCATCCGTCTGAAACGTAAGTGGAAACGGGATATGGATTATCGAAAAAAATATGACCTCAATTATTTTCGCAACCGGTATTTCCGCACCCAGTTTCTGAGAGCCGAAGATTGCTATCGGCTGCTGATGAAAGAATGCGACCTGGTAGTGGATACCACGGGTGCTGCCTTGTGGGTCTCTCCCGTCGTGCAAAGGATACTTGAAAATTAATAAAGAAATCGAGAGTCTTTGATTAGATAGTTGACTAGGAAAACGAAAAATTATGATAACCGCAGATTCAATCCGAAACCCAGTTGAATTCCCTGAGCGTCTTTATCAGGTTATGAAGGAGATCCATCCGGGAGTGGCAGATCTCGAGTTGTATGAATTTAAATATGGGCTGGATACTGTCTTCCCGAATGAGGATTGGGCAGAAACTCAATTATTGGAGCCAGTTGAAATTGAGCATCTGGTGAATTCGGGAGATTATTACGACAAGATCCAGATCAAACCGATGAACGGTAGCAAAATCAAGCTGGATGATGAAATCACTCATTTGACACAAATGCTTTTTGTAGGTCTGGAAAATGGAAAATATTCATCCAATTGGGTGAAGAAGCATTTTTTCTTTGATTTGCGGGGGTTCAACTTTCTCCATCGAACAGAATATATCACGCCCAAAATGAGCTCTCATCTTGGGGGAAAAACCTTTGCCAGTTTTGAACGCAAACAGAAAGCCTTTGAACGTCAACAGTCTGTTGGTTATAAGGAATTCAAAGCCGCCAATCGGGAAGTCGATGAGCTCTTGATGGATTGCGTAAAGAAATTGATTGCTTCCAAAGGTACCCCAGTTGTGATAGCCATTGCTGGTCCTACCGCCGCAGGGAAAACGGAGATTGTGGAGCGCTTGCGGGAGGAAGTGGAGAAGGAAGGTCGCAAGGTCACCTCCATCGAGGTGGATAACTTCCTTACTGAGCGCGATCACCGCGAAGCGAATGGGATCCATTCGCTGGGTAAAGAGGCGCTTCACTTGGAGCTTTTTCTCAAATGCCTGGAGGATATCACCCAGGGAAAGAAAATTACCACGCCCCGATACGATTTCATTGATGGCAATTCCAGCCACGATTTGGATGGAAACCTTAAGCCAGGTTTTACTCCCGTCGAGATCGAACCGGCTGACATCATTTTCATCGAAGGCAATTTCCCCTTCTTGATCCCCGAAGTGGTCCATTTGATCGGCATCAAGGTGGTGTATTTGACCGACGACGCTGTGCGTTTGCAACGCAAATGGAAAAGGGATGTGGATTACCGCAAGAAGTACGATCCCAATTATTTCCGCAACCGATTTTTCAAAGACCAGTTTCCCATGGCTGAGAAATGCTACATCCCTCAATTGGAGGTCTGCGATATTTTTGTCGATACCACCGGGGCAGCTTTATGGACCACCCCGGAAATTGCCAGGGTGCTTCGGGATTGAACCAAGGAAAAAAATGACTGTAACGATTAAGGATATCGCCAGGGCTGCAAAAGTTTCCCATTCAACAGTTTCACGGGCGTTGAGTGGCAATTCGGGCATCCCGGAAGAGACCGCAGAACGGATCAAGAAGATTGCTTCCTCCATGGGTTACGTTCCCAGTGCAGTGGCGCGAAGTCTGAAAACCAACCGCTCCCAGGTTTTGGGTGTTATCGTCAGCCGGATCGATGATCCGTTTTTTAGTGAGATCTTGCAAGGGATCGAAGATGTGATTCAAGCGGAAGGGTACAGCCTCTTCGTAGCTGCTTCCAACCGGGACGATGCTCGTGAGAAAACCATTGCCCAAACCATGCTCGAACACCGCGTGGATGGTCTGATAGTTGGAACCACCCAGTTTGGAGAGGAACACTA
>JBGQAS010000464.1:0-2050 GCA_041494435.1 Anaerolineaceae bacterium
ATATGATTTTCACAGGGAAACAAGATGGACCGCAGACTTGAAATACTTCAACCGGAATGCATCACATATGAGCAGGATGGCAAGATCTTGAAAATAACACGACGCTGGTTTTCACTGCGGTACGTGCCACTGGCGTTTTTCTGCGTTGTCTGGGATGTTTTCCTGATCTTCTGGTTTGCCATGGACCTTGAGGCAGCCGGGGGTTGGTGGGTAACTGTTTTTCCCATCCTGGCGGGCATTATCGGAGCAGTGCTCACTTATGCCACGTTAGCCATATTTTTCAACCACACCGACCTGGTAGTCACCATGGATGAATTCAAGACTTTTCATGGTCCTTTGCCGTGGTTTCCAAGAGTGACCCTCCCGACCCGTGAAATCACCCAATTCTATTCAAAACACATCCCTGACAACAAGGGAACCTTGGCTTATGAATTGTATGCAGTGACCCGGGACGGAAAATCCTATCGGGTGCTCCGGTACCTTGAAACTCCCGATATCCCCCTGTTCATCGAGCAGCATATCGAGAAGTGGTTAAAGCTAAAGGATGTTCGTATCGCCGGTGAACTCCCACGGAAATAAAAGAAACCTGGCTAAGCCAGGTTTCTTTTTCTTCAAGGCTAATTATTTCTTGGAAAGTTTGCCAACCAGGGCGGATATCCCCAAGAGGATCAAACCAAACAGGGAGAGCAGGACGAGCTGTAGCATGGCGAGCAGCCCGATAAAGCTGACGGAAATGTTGGGTAGAGTCCAGGTGGGCAGGAAGCCATCGAGGGTGACATTGATCAGCATGGGCATCGCGACAACTATTAGCAGGCTCCAGGTTAACCCTTCTGAGGAAAATGCTGCGGAAAGTGCGCCTGCCTTGAATGCTTTTTGAGTGAGCATGTACACCAACCACAAGGCAATCGAAGAGACGAGGGCGATGCCGGCGGAGAAAAAGATCATCTGGTTTTGTGACTCCAACGTACTGAAGGAATAGATCCACTTGGTCATGATTCCATATCCAACAACTGCGATGACAAGGTTGGCTACCGAAAGCAGCACCAACAAACCCGCTTTTTTCCCGGAAAACTTTGTGAACCAGACCACCGTTCCGGCATAAAGCAAACCAGCCAGGATGGCGCGCGGGATGCGTTCTCCCAGCAGTTTGCTATTGCGAATGCCTTCAAGAACTTTTTGGAAATCAGCTACCGAAGTAAGCGAAGGATCCACCCCGTTCTTCAATGGTTTTCCAACCGCAGCAGCATAGGTTTCCAATAATTGTGTTTGCTGAAGGGTTGTATCCGTGGCAACATTCACCAGGGTAGAATCAGACAGGGCGAGCATTTCGGTCAAAACCCGCCCTTGTGTAGAGGCAGGTATGTTGCTGCCGAAAAGTGCTGCCAGAGTGGGTGCTACATCCACCTGGTTGATATCGCCATAGTTGCCGGGTTTAATCCCTGCGCCAGCGATGACAAAGGGTTCCAGTTTGGCAATAGAATCATTTCCACCGTGACCACCGGGATTGACATGCCCGTGGTCCGAGCAAATGATGATCGTATCCTTGCTCAAATCCAAAGTTGACATGATCTTACTGATGATATCGTCCGCTCGTTTGGAAGCTTCGTTCCACCCCGGCGCCAATACGCCGCCTTCATAATGCCCGGCATAATCCACCTGGTCAAGGTGGATCAGGATGAATTGGTCCTCACCCGCCTGCAGCCAGGGCATGGCTGCTGCAACAACTTCATCATCAGCAATGCGGTCTTCACCCGGAGTGTAGAAGTGGTCCGTGACGGCGTCTTGCGGGACCAGTTTTTCGAACCAGTTGTAACCGGAAATCGCGGTCTTAAATCCCAGCTTATGGAGATCGGTATAAAGATTATCCTGGGTGAAGGTCCAAATGTCCGGATAATCTGCATTGAATACGGGGCCATCATTCAAATACGGCCAGGCGCCGGTCAGGAGTACTGTATAAGAAACTTGGGAAAATGCTGGAGCCTGGCTATGCATCGTTGCCGATGCTCCGATATCCCTCAGATGAGCCAGGGTGGGCATGACTTCCGCATTC
>JBGQAS010000465.1:0-2049 GCA_041494435.1 Anaerolineaceae bacterium
CGAGTGAGTTTAAACCGATTGCTGCTCGCATCCGGAACAGCCGGGGGCAGACTTCTGAAACTCTAAGATCCACTGAACCCGCCACCATAGAAGTCGAATATCAGCTCAAAAAAGATATTCAAGGATTACGGGTGGGAATTTATCTGATCACCACCCGGGGTGAATTCATCCTGACTTCGTTTGATACGGATGATCCCCAGAAATTCGAAAAGCATACCATCCGCAAAGCAGGGCATTACACCAGCAGGTGTGTCATCCCGCAGGATTTCCTGAATGAAGGGAGGTTCGTTGTTGGTGTGAATGCCAGTTCCTATAAAATCAAGCGCTATTTCCATGATGAGCAGGCATTGGTTTTCAATGTGAATGCCACCAATGCCCCAGGGATGCAATGGCCGGAAAATCGGCTCGGACCCATCCGACCCAGGTTGGAATGGCGGATTGAGGAGGTTCATTAATGACGGTTTCACAGAACGAAGTATTTAAAAAGATTCTGGGTGGTATCCCATACACCGCAGAACTATATTGGCTGATACGGCAAAAAGATCAACCAACCAAAACTCGATTTTCATTCAAATCTCTGCAGGAAAATCTTCCCCAGTTGGTTGCCCAGGCAAAGCGTTTGCAGAAGACGAATCCAAAGAGTAAAAAAGTATTCATTTTCGCTTCGCTTCATTATTGGATCGAGCAAGCGACGGTTACAGCATTGGGTTTGGCAACCGAAGGTCACAAGGTAACCCTGGGATATTTACCCTTTTTTGACTGGTATACGGATCAAAATCGATTTGACCTTCGCCGGCAAAATTCCTACGCCCGGTCTTTCTTGAAACAAACCGAACCACTGATTGAGCCGATCTCCTTTTTGAGCCACCGGTCACAATTCACCATCCTACCCCAAGAGATTAAAGATGCGGTAACGGAAGTGACTGTATATGACACGCAATACACACTCCAATTGGAAGAGATCGATCCAAATCACGAAGTGTATAAATTCCGCTATGAACGGAACATGGATAGTGCCACTGCGGTTTTTGCTTATCTGAAAGCCAACCGACCGGATGTGGTCATCGTCCCCAACGGTACCATCCTGGAGTTTGGGGTGGTCTACAGGATTGCCAAGTATTTAAATATCCCGGTCACGACTTATGAATTCAATGACCAGAGGGGATTCTTCTGGATCGGTCAAAATGAACAGATCATGCGGCAGAACACTGACAAGATGTGGGAAGTCGGCAGGCATCATGCTTTGACCGCTGAACAGGAAAAACGCATCCAAAACCTGTTCAAGACCCGCCGGCAGGCCAAAGTAGTGGATAGCTTTACCCGCACCTGGCAGGCTAAACCTGCGCAGGGAAGTGAAGCGATTCGAAAGAAATTAAAACTGGATGACCGTCCCATTGTATTGTTGCCCACTAATGTTCTCGGTGATAGCCTTACCCTGGGTCGGCAGGTATTCTCAAAAACGATGGCAGAATGGGTTATTCGAACGGTTCAATATTTCTTTGGACGTCCGGATACTCAACTGGTCATCCGCATCCATCCGGGTGAGATCCTGACCCGCCAATATTCGATGGTCGACCTCTTGCATGAAGCTCTCCCGGAATTGCCAGAGAATATCCATCTCATTGGTCCCCGGGAAGAGATCAATTCATACGACCTTGTGGATTTGGCTTCTTTGGGGCTGGTGTACACCACCACCATTGGTTTGGAAATGGCATTGAAGGGTATCCCTGTGGTTGTGGCAGGACAAACCCATTACCGAAACCGTGGGTTCACCTACGATCCGGATTCCTGGGTGGAATATTTCAAGGAGCTTGGACTGATCCTGGCAAAACCGAGTTCCTTCCGTTTGACTAAGGAAAAGATCAAGAAAGCCTGGCAATACTCCTATTTATTCTTTTACGTTTACCCACAACCTTATCCGTGGCATATCAAGGCTCGCGGTAATTATTCGGATGTTCCGATCAATAAAGTCTTTAATGCTGAAGGACGAAAACTGTATGGAGACACCTTCCGCTACCTGGTAGGCGAGCCCATCAACTGGAAAAAGAA
>JBGQAS010000282.1:0-3538 GCA_041494435.1 Anaerolineaceae bacterium
ACTGCTGCACCGAGTTCCACCTGCTTGCCACGAGCCAGGTCCATGCCGTAGCATTTTCCACAGATGCCGTGGACAAGTTCACAGGTCAGAGGTGAGCGGACTTTTACTTCATTCACATTCGCTGTGTTGATCTTGCGGATCAACTCATGGTCGAACATATCGTCTTTTTCAGCGATGATTTCGCCAGTCTTGAGGTCAACCACGCGTTGGGCAACGGTTCTACCGTACAAGCGGGTGCCAAGAGATTGACCGGCAATGTCATCCGATTTTCGGATCCAGATGCCATCATCCGTACGGCAATCTTCTTCGTTGATGATGATGTCCTGGGCAATATCGACCAACCGACGGGTGAGATAACCTGCGTCTGCCGTGCGCAGAGCGGTATCAGCCAGACCCTTGCGGGCGCCATGGGTGGAGATGAAGTATTCCAGGGCAGTCAGACCTTCGCGGAAATTCGACTCAATGGGCAGGCGGATAATACGACCAGCCGGGTCAGCCATGAGACCGCGCATGCCAGCCAACTGGCTGATGGGCCCGAAACCACCTTTGGTGGCTCCGGAGTTCGCCATAACCGCCAGGTTGCCATCAGGGTCCATGGACTTGCGAACTGAATCGGCCACATCCTTGGTGGTCTTCTGCCAGATGTCGATAACCCTTTCATTGCGTTCCTGTTCCGTGAGAAGACCGCGGCGGAAGGCTTTATTGACCTTTTCGACTTCTTCGTGTGCACCGTCCAGAATTGCCTCTTTTTCCGGCGGGATGGTGATGTCATCCACAGCGATGGTTGCACCCGACTTCATGGCATATTCGAATCCGATGTCTTTTATCCTGTCAGCGAGCTCGGTGGTGATTTCGCCACCGCAGATTTCGTAAACGTTGGCAATCAAATCTTTGACACCACCTTTATCCAAGACATCATTGAAGAATTGGACTTCGGGGGGAAGTATCTCGTTGAAGATTACACGGCCGGCAGTTGTTTCTATCAAGCGCCTCTCTGCAACCGGTAGACGTTTACCTTCGTTATCGTACCAGGTATCACGATTGATCTTGATGTTCGTATGGATTTCGAGCTGATCCAGGGAGAGCGCCAATTCGACTTCATCCGCATCGGAGAACGCCCGGCCATCACCAGGGTGCTTTTTGGCATCTTTGACGGTGAGGTAATAGACACCCAGCACCATGTCCTTGGAAGGGCTGATGATGGGTTCGCCATCGGCAGGCTTTAATAAGTTGTGAGAAGCGAGCATCAGGCGGCGGGCTTCTTCGACTGCTTTTTCTGAAAGAGGAACATGGACAGCCATCTGGTCACCATCGAAGTCTGCATTGAAGGCAGTAGTTACCAATGGGTGCAATTGAATGGCGCTGCCTTCGATCAACACAGGTTCAAATGCCTGGATGCCGAGGCGATGCAGAGTAGGCGCACGGTTCAGCATAACGGGGCGTTCCTTGATGACCTCATCGAGCACTTCCCAAACTTCGGGGCGATTGCGTTCGATGAAGCGTCGGGCGCCCTTCACGTTGGCTGCAAAATTGCGGGAAACCAGGCGGGAAATGACGAAGGGGCGGAAGAGTTCCAGGGCCATGGTCTTCGGTAGACCGCACTGGTGAAGTTTCAGGTGAGGTCCAACGACAATTACGGACCGACCGGAGTAATCGACGCGCTTGCCAAGCAAGTTGCGGCGAAAACGACCCTTCTTGCCTTTGAGCATATCGCTCAGGGATTTCAATTCCCGGCGACCACGGCGGGAAAGTGCCTTGCCACGCTGGGAATTATCGACCAGGGAGTCGACGGCTTCCTGGAGCATGCGTTTTTCATTACGGACGATCACATCGGGAGCACCCAATTCCAACAACCTCTTCAAACGGTTGTTACGATTGATAACGCGGCGATACAGATCGTTCAAGTCAGAGGTTGCAAACCGGCCACCATCCAATTGAACCATGGGACGCAAATCAGGCGGAATGACGGGCAAAACCGTCAAGATCATCCACTCGGGGCGGTTACCAGAACGGCGGAAAGCTTCAACCACTTTCAAGCGAGAGGTGGCTTTCTTGCGTTTTTGCTTGCTCTTGGACGTCTTGACTTCATGCCAGAGTTCTTCGGCAAGTTTTTCGAGGTCGATGCGGCGCAGGATATCAAAGAAAGCTTCGGCACCCATATCAGCGCGGAAAACCTGACCCCAGCGGGATTTCAGTTCGCGGAACCTGCCTTCGGTGAGAAAGGAGAAGGGGCGAAGTTCCTGGATCTCGTCTCGTTGCCAGGCATTTTGATTCTGGGATTCAGAGGTTTGATCTTCGAGCTGGTTGCGGAGTTCTTCCATTTTCAGGTCGGCTTCCGCCTTCACCTGCTCTACATCCATTTTCAGCTGCTCGATTTCGCGATTGGTTTTATCGCGGATGTCTTTTTCGAGGGATTCCAGCTGAGCCTTGAGGATCTGCTGGATCTTGGTGAGGTGCTTGGAGGTGATCTTATCGCCAGCATCAGCCAACTGTACATTGGCGGTCTTGAACATGATCTTCTTGCTGGTTGTCTTGTCTTTCAGCGCGTTCAGGTCTTCTTCAAGTTTCTGACCTTCCTTGCTGATGGGTTCATACTTGGCGGCGATTTGCTCATCGGCTCTGCCGGAAAGTTCGGTCTTGCGTTCCTGCAATTCGGCGATGCGCTTGTCACGACCCAACTTGATCTCAAGGATCTTGTTGTTGATGCCGGTAGCCTGCTCGCGTTCGGAAACATTGATTTCTTCTTCCAGACGTTTCAGTGCTTTCTGGCGGGCTTCCTCATCGACATAGGTGACGATGTATTGGGCGAAATAAAGGACCCTATCCAAGTTACGCCGGGAAATATCCAGGAGCAGACCAAGATAGGAAGGCACACGACGGGTGTACCAAATGTGGGCAACGGGGGTGGCAAGATCGATGTGACCCATACGTTCGCGGCGAACGGATGAGCGGGTTACTTCAACACCGCATTTGTCACAGATGATGCCCTTGTAGCGGGGATTCTTGTATTTGCCGCAATAGCACTGATAATCACGGGTGGGGCCAAAAATGGCTTCATCAAACAACCCGTCCTTTTCAGGGCGGAGGCGGCGGTAATTGATGGTTTCGGGTTTTAGAACTTCACCATAGGACCAACTCTTGATGGTCTCTGGGGAAGCAAGGCTGATCTTTAACGCAATAAGGCTCTTGGTTTCCACTGAAGATCCTCCTGGGGGGTAGTACAGTGTTTATTTTGATTTTCCAATGACGAAAATAGTAAACCTGCATAATGCAGGGAAAGTAATTACGCGCTCCTTAAAAATCATGCAACCGTATAGTATACCACCGAATTTCTAATTTTCAACCCCCAAGTCCTAATCTAGCTATTTACAGCTTTATCCCCCGTCGACCCACTTTGATGGATCGGAATCTGAAAATAGAAGGAACAACCTTTTCCCAGTTGGCTTTCCACCCAGACCATGCCATGATGGCGCTCGGCAATGGATTTCACAATGGCCAGCCCCAAACCTGAACCCCTGGGTTGATCGGGTTCGCGCTG
>JBGQAS010000123.1:0-6198 GCA_041494435.1 Anaerolineaceae bacterium
AAATTCTACTGCGTTGGCGAATGTTTCAACCATGGCTTCGAGGTTGACCTCGTTTTTCACTATCTCAAAGGAGAATTCCCCCATCCGCCGTAGCATTTCGGAGCCTTTTAGTGCTGATGCAAGGACCTCCGTAAGTTCGTCCATGGTATGTGTGCTTAGTTGCCATCCATTTTCCCTGCGCACCAGGTCGGACTGGGTGCCGTCGCCGATACCCGCGATGATGGGCAACCCATAGCTCATCGCCTGCTGGATGGCGAGCCCGCCTGTGCCCGGTAATACGAACAGATCCGCTTTTCGGTAAGCATCCACCAAATCCTCTCGACGCAGGTCGCCGGTGAACCGGGTACCTGGATAGATTTGTGCTGCCAAAGCTTCCAGGTTGGATCGTTCCGGTCCATCTCCGACGATAACAAGCTCGGGCTGATCCTTCAGGGGAATTTTGGAACATGCTTGAATTAGATGATCGACCGATTTTCGCTCGAGCAGCCTGCCGACAAAAAGCACGACGGGTTTATGCTGCGAGAAATCTTTCCCTCGGCGAGGCAAGCTCCATGAAGGTCGCGGTGATACCGCATTGGATGCCACAAAAATTCGCTCAGGAGGAATGCCTGCATCTAAATATTCAGCCTTGCCCTTTTGGCTGTAACTTATCAAGACGTCAAAATCTTGAATGATTTTTTTTCGGATTCCCTCTCGAAAACTGGCAAATATCCCGCCACCGCCGCCCGTCCCAAGTCCCCAGCCGATGACTTTACCGCCATGCTCGTGCATCCATTTTATGCCCTGGTTCAATCCCAAATGTCGTGGGTTGGCTTCGACGATCAGCACCTGCGGTTTCCAAGCCTCCAGCCAGGCAAGGAAATTCCCCTGTCGAAAAAAGTATCGCTTTCCACGGATTACATAGCGGTTCTGCGCCCGAACGAATTCACCATTTTGCAATGCAGAACCTTCCAGGATGCCTTCACCTGGCTGGGCTTTTCCAGCGAAAAGGCAAAAACCTTTTTTGCAGCGACTGGCTAGCAGTTCGAAGAAGGGTTTGCGATACTCGGGGAACAAACGCTGCTCCAGTCCCAAGCGATAGTTGATGGGCTTCATCCATTCACCACCTTAACCTGAGAACCCGTCAGGGTTTTTTCCACCTCAATTCGGGAGGGGAAGGCATCTTTTAATTCTTCCAGGTGGGTGATCACCAGGATCTTTTCAAAATCATCTTTAACCAAATTAATGGCTTCGATCAACCGCTGGCGACCATCCGCATCCTGGCTGCCGAATCCTTCATCGATCACCAGTGTACGCAACCGGGCTCCCGCACGATTTGCCAATAATTTTGAAAGCGCCAAGCGGATGGCAAAGTTCACCCGGAAGGCTTCCCCACCGGAAAAGAGTTCATATTCCCGCGGCCCGGAGGCGTCACTAATGACGATGTCCAGGGTTTCCTTGCGATCTTCCCGCTTTTTATCCTTGAATTCCTTTTGCGTCTGGAACCGAACCGACATGCCCCCCGCGCTCAGCCGGTCAAGAATTTCATTGGCGCGTAGCTCGATTTCAGGCAGAGCTTGCTCGATTAACAAGGCGGGGATGCCGTCCTTGCCAAAGGCTTTATCCAGCATATTCAGCATGGATACCCGGTGCACAATTTGATCGCGATTTTTGGTAATGGTTTGTTTGCGTTTTTCCAAATCCTTGAGAACATTCACCTTCTGCCTGGCAGCCCCAAGTTCCAAGGTCAACTGGTTTTCTTGCTCCCGGTATCTAGAAACTTCTTCTTCAAAAGAAGCAACATCCGGTATTGATGCTTCATCTTTGGTGATTTCTTTCTGTTTTGTTTGAAGGTTTTCTTCGATCCTTTCTCTTTCAGATTCATCCGTTAATAAACCTTTTTCCATTCTTTCAATTTCGCGCTGTAATGGTTCCGCAGCAGCTCGCGCTTTGTCCAATTCACTTTTCTGCGCTTCGATTGTTTTTCCGGCTTCTATTTCCTTGCGGAGTGTGATATGTTTTTCGGGATGGTATCCCAGTTTTTGGATTTGAGCCTCAACGGCAGCCAATTTTTTACGAGCTGGCAAAGCAAAATGATTTTCCTTTAATTGACTTTCAAGTTCCCGGATTCGAGGCAACCGGTTGGTTTCCCAATCTTCGATTTTTTCATTGGTAGATTTTTCCAAGGTTTCCAATTGGGCTAGCTGTTTCTGAAGCTTGTTTCTCGTATCCGTATCCGCCTTTATTTCGCCCAATTCTTTTTCCAGGGTAATTCGTTCTTCTTCCAATTTCTTTCTGGATTCTTCGTTGACTCGGAATTGATCTCCCTTGGTCTTGCCTTCCTTCTTCATGTCTGCGAGCAATTTCTTACGGTGTTCCAAACTCAAAGGTTGACCACACAGTGGACAATTGGGATCGTTGGTCGATTCAATCTCATCCAATTTTCCCTGGATTTCATCCATCTCTTTCCGCAAGCGCTTGTTCTCGGAAACAACCTCCGCAAGGCTATCTTTCGTTTTCGCCAGGTTAATTTCAACAGAGTCCCGGGTGGAAATTCTGGTTTCAAGCAAGGTAAATTGGGTATTCACTTTATCTAGGTTCTTTTGGATTTCCTTCCGGTCCGATTGGGTTTTGGTAACTCCAAGATTCTCTTTCTCCAACCCTTCCAACTCTTTCTGCAGAAGCGCTTTTTCCTGGTTGATAACAGCCTCTAGTTCTTGTTTCTGCATGGAAAAGTTATGAGCCTTCCCTTCCAGGGTTGTCATGATTTTTTGTTGCTCGATCTTATCCAGATATTTGAGATAGGAAGAATCAATGCTCAGTGCTTTTGTCA
Source organism: Anaerolineaceae bacterium (assembly GCA_041494435.1). Classification (GTDB taxonomy): domain Bacteria; phylum Chloroflexota; class Anaerolineae; order Anaerolineales; family Anaerolineaceae; genus JBGQAS01. Next base: position 2,813 of record JBGQAS010000123.1, read on the forward strand.
GGATGGCTCGAAAACCTTCCTCTTCCTCCTTGCGCGAGGTAAGGGTCTCCTGGATTTGAACGATCTTTTCGACCTGGGGATCCAGCTGATTTTGAAGGGAAATCACTTGCTCTTTCTTTTGTTCAAGTAAGACTACTTTTTGTCGGATAACATCCAGGGAACTTTCCCTGGTTTTGCGTTCCTCGGCAGCCAAGGCGGACTCCTGGATCAACCTTTTTTCCTCACTCTGTCGAAGCTCTGCTTCGCCCAACTCTGCTTCAATTTGGGAAATTTCCTGGTCGATGAGAGTCTGTTCATTTTTCAGATTGGTTCTTCTGAAATTGACCCGCTCCCGATAGACCTCCCACTGGTCCAGGTTCAAAATGGATGCCAGGATCCTTTTACGATTGGTGGGGTTTTGTTGGGCAAATTCATCCGCCTTTCCCTGCAAAAAGAAAGAAGCATTTATAAATGTTTCGAAGTCCATACGCAAAGTTTTGATGATGACATCCTGGGTTTTCGTAAGGGCAGGTTCGCTTAATGTTTTCCAGCTACTATCCTCCATTTGGATGGCAAATTCCAGGATGGCGGACTTTTCCTTTTGCTTGATGCGCTGCACACGGTAGCGGGCATTTTCGTAATCGAATACCAACACGACTTCTGCCTGGTTGCAATGGCTGTTGATGAGGGATTCATCTCTCTGGCGGGCTTTGCCAAACAGAACCCAGGTGATGGCATCCAACAAGCTGGATTTTCCTGCCCCGTTTGCCCCGGAAATGCAAGCCAGGGAGATATCGCTGAAATCGATCTCTACTTTGTCAGCGTAGGAAAGAAAACCCGCGATGGATAGATTGACCGGGATCATTTCCCCAACTCCCCAGGATCTCCCGCGATGATCTCTTCCGCTAATTTTTTGAGTTCCTCAAGTTCCTTTGATGATGTTTTGGCGCTTTTCCAATAGATCTCTGCCATCTCGAGCGGAGTCAGGCTCCCCATAGTCTGGTTGGTGGGAAGGCGCAAACGAGCTTCGCTGAAGGGCTGACGAATGAAGTGGAATTCAAAGGCGTTCTCTGCAGCTTTACGAATTGCGGTTTCATCCAACAGTGCTTCCCATTCGCGCGGGTAGCGTACAACCAGCCGGACCATGGCATCTTCCAAGGAATCCTTGTCAGGTAATTTCTCCAATATCTGTCCTATGAAGACTTCGGCATCCGGCAATGTCTTGCTTTCTTCGAATTGGATATTCCGATCATAGAATTTCCTCCCCGGAAGCTTTTTCAGTTTATAACTCGTTTGCCCGGGTGCCAACTCTACCAGGGAATAATATTTGTCGTCTGCAGCTTCCCCAAAATCCACCCGTTCGATGGAACCAGGGTAGACAACGGGTGGCTTATGCCCCTTGTTCATATCCTGCGCCTTGTGGATGTGTCCCATGGCAACGTAGTCGATGCGCTGATCTCTCACTAGAGAACCGGGAAGTGTAAGGTCATTGCCCAGGATCACACTGCGCTCCTGTCCGTATACAGCCCCTTCCACTGAAGCATGTGCTGTCAGGACGAGAGGAAGCGAATTATCCTTCTTTTCCAGCCATCCCAGGACAAGTTCGCTTAATCGCTCTTCCAATTCTGCCGTGATCTTGTTCGCAGGCAGCCCTTCGATTTCCAACGAAGCCATAACGGTGGAACGGGTAATATAGGGAATGGCAATCACCTGCAAGGGAAGACCCCACAAATCAGCAGGTCTCAGGAAACCAGGTTGGCTGAGCACTTTTACCTTAGGCACCTGCAAAGTTTCGAATTCATGCAGTGTATTGGCTCGCCCCGCCGCAGGCGAGATATCGTGGTTGCCTACAAGCAGCAGGATAGGAATACCACTCTGGGACAAACGCATGATCCGCCGATCCCATTCCCGGCGGTAAGTGGAAGCCGGGTTGCGGTCTTTGAAGGCATCCCCAGCAAACAAGACCAGGTCAACCTTTTCCTCGATGGCTGCATCGATAATCCTATCCAAGGCTTTGAGGAAATCCATTACCCGGATGGGAAGACCGCTTTCAGGGTCTCTCCTTCCCTGGCTGATAATGTCGATATGCGCGTCTGAAAAATGCAATAGCTTTATCATGACTGGAGAATTCTCAATTCATTTTACATGAAAAGAGGTGCAATTCCTGCACCTCTCGTTTGGTTTCATTGATAATTCTAGGCTCTCCAAAAGCCCCGCCGCACCGGACGCACATCTTCTGCGGTGATGAATGACTTGGGATCCGTTTCCAGGGCAATGGTCTCTACCTGGTCGATTTCTTTGCGTCTCACGTAACAATTCATCATGGAAACTGTTCCATCCTTGCCGCGAGCCACAATTTCGGTGACTGCATACCCGTGGGCGCGCAACGCCTGGACGATGGAATTTCCGCGTGCCGGGCTGATGATGGTGAGCTTGATGTGCCCAATGGCAAGCTGTTCTTCGATGAGCATCCCCACCACGTTACCTGTAGCAAAACCTGCAGCGTATCCGAGGATCAGAATCACATTTTTCGCATTGGTGAGCACCGAACTGATGGCGATGACGAAGATCAAGGACTGGAAGAATCCAAGGATCCATGCCAGTAATTTTCTGCCGCGTACGACGAACAGCACGCGGATGGTATCCATGGACATATCCCCTACACGCAAAACAAAGATCAATAATCCGATCAGGATCGTACTCGTGGTTACATCGAAATTCATTTCTTCTCCTTACCCTTCTATCGGGTTTTTGATCGCATGGCTGGCAGGTAAAGGTTGTCCATGTATTCTTTCAACATCCTGCGAGTGCAGAACCGGGGCGCCAGGTTCCGGATGGATTCCTTGGCTTTATCAACCCATTCTGTTGGAATGCCATCTGCATTTCGTTTGGCATAAAAGAGGGGGATGATCTTCTTTTCCAAGGTATCGTAAAGACTTTCTGCATCGGCAACATCCTCGGCGTGGGGGTCGTCCAATTGGTTTTTAGATCCAATCGCCCAACCGTTATGACCGTTGTATCCCTCCGCCCACCAGCCATCGAGGACGGAAAAATTGATAACTCCATTTAGAGCAGCCTTCATCCCTGATGTCCCGGAAGCTTCGTTAGGGATGCGAGGTGTGTTCATCCACACATCCACACCCTGCACCAGGAAGCGGGCGACGTTCATGTCGTAGTTTTCAATGAAGATCAACCTTCCCCCTGTGTTTGCGTCTTTTACCGCCCGATATATTTCCTGGATGATCATTTTTCCGGGCTCATCCGCCGGGTGAGCCTTACCCGCAAATACGATCTGAACAGGCATATAGGGGTTATTGATGATTTTCAGCAACCGGTCATAATCGTGAAGGAGCAGGTTGCCCCGCTTGTAGGTGGCAAAACGGCGTGCAAACCCGATCGTCAAGGTA
>JBGQAS010000185.1:0-4876 GCA_041494435.1 Anaerolineaceae bacterium
AATCTCGATTTGCCTGCTTCCTTCCCTAGCATCTTCGACGTTTAATTTTAAGTTTTTGGAACCACTTCCTCTTTTATGCGACAGCCACTTTTCCAATAGCGAGATTTTGTCCGGATCCTTCTCCTTGGAGGAAATAAAATCGATTACCTTTTCTCCAACAAGGCTTCGATCACCCGCATTGAACAAATCAATGAAACTTGGATTGACATGCCTGATGGTATTGTCATCAGCATTGATCAAGGCATAACCATCCTGGGAATGCTCAATTAATTTGGAATACATTTTTTGTTGCGAAGTGGCTTTTGCCTGTTCAGCCTTTGCGGTTGAAAATACGAGATTGATAATGCCGCCCAGATCGCCAAGCAGACCACTTTTAATCTTTTCCCCGGGTCTTTCCATATCCACCATGAGTGGGACTTCAGAGCGCAACTTTTGTAAAGGTCGCACAATGAATCGGTCGATCAAAATCACGAACACCAGGGTCAAGATAATCCCCAAAAGAATGTTTACAAGGACCACCCAATTCAAGCTGGCCACTCCCTGCTGGTAAATCGTCCTTGCCTGGTTCAGCTGCAGAATTGCAACTGGAGTCCCACTTACCCCGGATAGAAATAAATAACCCGAGATCTCATTTTTTCCATTCGGAATGACCAACACCGGCTTGTTCGTACTTTGATTTTGAGAAACAAGTGAATTGAATAACGTCTGGTTTTTCATCAAAGTTAAAAGACTCACCTGAACGCCTATGTTTTGTTGCAGGTGAGAGAGCAAATTTTGATCAATTAACCGACCCCATATTAGATATCCTCCCAAAGGACCGCTCAAATCGGAATGGTAAACAGGGTGCGCGACAATTAGAAATACTCCTTCTGGCAAGGCAAAAGTGGCCGAAGTCTCCTGCTTTGAGTTGAGGAGTAGTTCCTTTGATTGCACCAACTGGAAAATTTCATTCGGAATCGGAATGGTTTGCCCGGCGGAAAGATCAAATCCTTCACTATTTACGAAGCTTAAATCTGGGCGAAGATAAGAAACGAAATTTAATCCTAGTGTGCGGAAGGTGTTTTCCATCCAATTGACACCCCAATAGGATGGATTGGTTCCCTGGATATAACTATAGGTATCATCCCAGTTCGCCCAGTCTTCGATGGATGTGTGCAGATCTGCAAAATTATTGTCAATAAAATTTTGCATCTGCAGGGCGTCATTTTGAACCTGCTCAATTTCCAATGCCTGGAATCGATTCAGCAATATAAGACGTGCAACCCCCCATCCTGCAATACTAAAAACGAAGAAAGCGCATATTACAATGAGGATCGTCCGATTACGAGTCGACATATTCAATGATGTTATACCATTTATCTTACATCAGCTATATGGCTTTTCACTGAGCTATTGGCAGAATGCATTCCGGAGTGTCAATTTGTGCATTGTTTACAACTCGTCCTACTTGGGCCGCTTGCATGAGCTCAGAGGGAAATGGAACAAGAAAAGACTTCAACTCCTGTGGATTGGACTTATCCAACCAGATCCAATACTTTTCCCTCGATAACATTACGGGCATCAGATCATGAATGGGGATTTCTATTTCATTGGCAGCACAAGTGATGATCGTGCAGCTTCTTAATTCTCCGCCTTTCGGGTTGCGCCAGCTTTCCCATAAACCCGCGAAGGCAAATGGTTTCCCACTCTTCAAAGTAAAACGGTACGGAGTGGAAAGCCCCTTGGGATTTTTCTTCCATTCGAAATATCCATCGGTCAATATCAAGCATCGTCTACTGGCAAAAGCGGATCGGAAGGAAGGTTTTTCGGTCAGGCTTTCAGCACGTGCGTTGATCAACCGGGTACCGATGGACATATCCTTGGCCCAACTGGGAATCAAGCCCCAATGCAGAAATTCGATATTTCTCTTTTGTGAATCCAAAATCGCCGTCACCGGTTGGGTCGGGGCAATGTTATATCTCTGGTGCCATTCTGCTGCCATATCGGGAATCTGGAATTCAGATTGAAGTTCTTCCGGTTCGATCGCTAAAGTAAATCTTCCACACACTTTGCACCTCAAACGAACTAAAACCCAATCCGATTATAATTAGTATAACCCTAACATCTGAGGTAATTATGCCGGCTCCATTGATTGAATGTATCCCGAATTTTTCCGAAGCAAGACGACCCGAAATTATCCAAAAGATTATTGCAGAGATACAAAATGTCCCCGGCATCCATGTGCTGGATAAACACTCTGATTTGGACCATAACCGAACGGTGGTGACCTTTATTGGATCGCCGACCGCTGTGGAAAAAGCAGCCTTCCAGGGAATTGCCGAGGCAGCCAAATGGATCGACCTCGATGAACACCAGGGTGCCCATCCCCGCATTGGAGCCACCGATGTCGTTCCTTTTGTTCCCATTACTGAAGTAACGATGGAAGATTGTGTGGAGTTGGCTCGTCGGTTGGGCAAGCGGGTTGGAGAAGAATTGGGAATTCCGGTCTATTTATATGAAGAAGCTGCTGCCCGTCCGGAACGGCAAAACCTGGAAAATATTCGCAAAGGTCAATATGAAGCCCTCAAAGAAGAGATGGGGAAAAATCCGGAAAGAGACCCGGATTTCGGACCGAAAAAAGTTGGCAAAGCAGGTGCCACGGTTATCGGTGCACGACAACCCCTGATTGCGTTCAACGTCTATCTGGCAACAAACGAGGTTTCCATTGCTCAAAAAATCGCGCGGGTAGTTCGCCAATCCAATGGCGGCTTCAAATGCGTGAAAGCCATGGGCGTGATGGTGGATGGTCGAGCCCAAGTTTCGATGAACCTGACAAACTATCGCCAGAGTTCAATTGCAAGAGTGGTCGAATTCGTACGGCGCGAAGCTCAACGCTATGGAACTGTCATTCACCATACCGAGTTGGTGGGGTTGGCTCCGCAGGAATCTCTCATCGATGCTGCTGTTTGGTATCTGCAATTAGACCAATTTGAACCCGAACAGATCCTTGAACGGCGCCTGTTTGAAGTCCAGACAGAAACAGGTGCTCACGCTCCCTCTGAAGTTGAACCGTCCTTCTTAGATCGTCTCGCCGCGGCTACCCCAACCCCAGGGGGCGGATCTGCATCAGCTTTCACAGCCGCTGAAGCAGCTGCGCTGGTGGCAATGGTTGCCCGTTTGACAGTGGGAAAGAAAAAATATGCAGACGTCGAAACAGAGATGTGGCAAGTCATTGAACAAGCGGATGAATTACGCAAATCCTTCGAGAAAGCTGAAAGGGATGATGCAGATGCGTTCAATGCTTTTATGGCAGCCATGAAAATGCCCAAAGACAATGAAGAGCAACAGAAAAAACGATCGACGGCAATTGTAAAAGCAACACTCCAAGCAATTGCCGTGCCTTTTTCAGTAGCAGAATCCATTCCTCAAGTTCTACATCTTGCAGGAATTGTGGCTTCCAAGGGGAATGCCAATGCTATTTCCGATGCCGGGACAGCCGGAGCCCTCGCCCGGGCAGCATTCACTGGAACAGCTCTAAATGTCCGGACGAACGCCGCTGGAATGGAAAATCCCTCACTCGCTGAAAAATATCTGAAAAAATTATTGGAGATTGAAACCAAGGTCAACAAGGAATATACAGCCTTACAAAAAGTGCTCTCTGAACGATCCAATTTATCGATGCCAGGATAATCAAATGTTATGAAAAAACTTTATCGTACTGCATTTTTCCTTTTAATTATCTTTCTGACTTCCTGCCAGGGTACTTCAAAAACCTATTCAACCGCGGTTCTACCGTCCGCAATATCTTCGGCTTCTCCCTCTTCAGCAAAGCCCTCACCTATAAAACTATGGTTGGCACCATACATCCCAACTGCTGTTGCGTCCTCAATCAAATTACCTGCAAATTGGGAATTGGTTACAAGCCAAAATGATTCCAACGCCACGTTCAGTTTGGGAAGCAGCCCAGTTTTGACACAGTGGATTTACGCAATCGTGGCTCCCTTCCCTACTTTGACCGACGACGTTTCTGCAACAGACCTGGTCGCTTTTTGGAATACAGGTTCATCCGTCACTATCCATGCCACTAAGCTCATCTTATCCAAAGAGGTAGCTGCATTATTGACCACTGCATGGGGTACTCCTGCTGCGAGCCTGGTGGAAATTTCGCCATCCTCTGAACTTCTGGATACCGCCTGGGCTGCCACTGGAACCTGGTCGATCATCCCCTTTGAAGAAATAATCCCCAAGTGGAAAGTTCTTTCGATCGATGGTCAATCCCCCGTTCGAAAAGACTTCAATCCGGGTAAATATGCGTTGAGCATGAATTTTTCATTTACGATTTCCGATCCTGAAATTCAAACCAAGTTGCCTGCAGCATCTTCTTCCGAAATGGCTGCCATCTTCCCGAAAACCAACCGCGATGCATCCACGTTGACCACGGTTATCGTTACCGGAACAACAGCGCTGGTCCGCGACACCGCACGATTAATGGAACAAAATGGAATGACTTATCCCGCAGCTAATATTCGGGATATCTTACGCCAGGCAGACATTCTCCACATTAGCAACGAAATCGCATTTTCGCCAAGGTGTCCCTTCCCAGATCCACAAAATAGAACCCAAGTATTTCCTTGCAGCCGTAGTGAATATATCCAATTATTGGAGGATATAGGTACGGACGTGGTCGACATGACGGGAGATCATTTCATCGATGCCACCAATGAAAATGTTCTTTTTACTCTCCAGATGTATAAGGATCGTGGCTGGGGATATTACGCCGCAGGAGCGAATATCGAAGAAGCCCGAAAACCCTTGCTTCTGAACAACCATGGAAACAAGATTGCCTTTGAGGGATGCAATGCCAAACCCAAGGGTTATTCGGGAGCCACGGAGACTC
>JBGQAS010000042.1:0-9665 GCA_041494435.1 Anaerolineaceae bacterium
GGGTGGTACGGGTTTTGCTTTTCCCGGAATTACATTCCGTAATTTTTCCAGATTTTCAGCAACTGTTTTTTGAGGACAAAATTCAATAAATAGATATCCTCCCAGAAACAATACTAGCAAAAAATCGAAGGGAAATAGTATCTTTATAGGTAGGAATAGATAAATTACTCCCAGGAAAGGTAAAATCTTTACCAAGGGAGAGATTGTTTTCTCTTTTAGTAAGACAAATACCAATTTGACTCGTAACGTGAATTCGTAAATTGGATCTATGGGTACCGATGGTTTACTTGTCATTGAAGTGACCTGATTTATCATCTAGCGAAACATGGCTTTGCGACGCAAGGTCAACAAAGGGGCTACCAGCTTTCGGAGCTGGTATTTGATTACAATGGGAGCAAGCCGGTTCCCCCCTTCACGGTAATGGACCCTTAACATCTCAGGCCAGCATTCCACATCTGCAAGGATTGTTTTGGAATCTGAATGTAAACGAAAATTAGCCCAATTTTGCCCACGCAAATATTTTAAGGGTGCCAAGCGGGCAAGGCGCACCCAAAGGTCATAATCCATGGCAAAGTTAAAGGAAATATCCAAGGGAGCAATTTTCTCCCAGAATGTTCTCCGGAAGAAAAAGGTTTGCTGGGGAATGTGGACATAACCTCTGCGGAGCTTGGCATATGTCGTTTGTGCTGCTGGGAATTGTCCTATTTTTCGATCGTTTTCATCTATGAAATAGGCATCAGCATAAACCCCCGCATACTCCGGGTTTTCCTCTAAAAAGGAAACTGCCTGTGATACGGCTCCAGAATTCAAGGTGTCATCCGAGTTTATCCAAGCCAGGATTTCGCCTTTAGCTCGAGCGAACCCTTTATTGATCGCATCGGTCTGTCCCTGATCTTTCTCTGAAACCCAATAATCGATCCGGCGCTTATACCGCTTGATGATCTCAACCGAATTGTCTGATGAACCACCATCCATGACAATATATTGAATCTTGGGATAATCCTGCTCGAATACAGATTGAATCGTCCGCTCCAGAAATCGACCCTGGTTATAAGAAGGGGTGATAATGGAAACGAGCATTTCTCTGGTTTTATTCATTTATGAATGGGGTGAAGCAAGTCGTAGATAATATAACCTTGACCCTGGTCGTAGACAGGGTAGTTGGCGGTCAGCATGGCTTTTAGCTCCGGTTGCTGGTCATATTCGGCCATATCTGTGACAAGGAAGTACTTCCGGTTTTGGATCATTTTGTTGAATTCCTGGTTAAATTCCGGAGTAGGAATTCCTGCCAACTGGCGCATGGCATTATCGGCATTGTAGGGCCAATATCCCGCCGGCATCACCCAACCCCAATACTCCAACCGATATCCATAATCCTGGGTCAACGCAATAACACCTGGATCTTTACCTAGAACCTCACCGATATGCTGCCAAAATGCCACCTGGGGTCGGTAATCTGTCTTGTGGAAAACCTGGCGGATATTCCACAAATTGGCAGCTAATCCTATTGTCAGGAAGCCAAGAAATATCGCGTGTATTATGCGTTTATGGGTGACTTCCGAAATCTTTTGAACGAGGATCTCGATCAATGGTGCAATGGAAAGTGCAACAATGGGAATAAGGGGTAGGTGATAGTAATTATGGCTTTGATAGTAATAGGCAAAGAGGAACCCATAAACAATGTAACCAATCCAGAAACTAATTACAAACCATCTCTGCTGCCTGTCTTTGAACAAGAAGATACCGATCAAGGCCAATAAAAACAGACCCAATCCGATGACTTCCTCAACCATGCCCTTCCATTGCAAGTAAAACGTTGGTTGGACCCATAGGTTGGGAAAAACCCGCATGCTTAGTTGGTTCATGAGGGTTTTATCGATGAAGTTCAAGTAAAAAATGTAAATGAAAGTCGGGATGACGGAGATAACACCCATTACCCAAAACTTTAGATCCTTGATAGAGTCTTTGAATCCTCTGGCAGTGAGAATCCCTAAGAACCCTGCCAAAGCATAGAAAACCATTATTCCCTTTGCCAGGATGGATAAACCTGCCAGCATGCCTGCAAGGATGGAAAGTTTCCAGCTGGGTTTCTTCACCCATCGGTACATCAGCCACCAGGCAAAAAGCATGAAAGCGATCATCAAGGGATCGGGTTGAAAAGTTCGGCTGGCAATCACCCCAAAGGGAAGGAAAAGATAAATCCCGGTGGAAATCACGGCGGTATCATGTGACGTGAATTCCTTTGCTAGAAGGTAAACAGCAATCCCACCGATCAACCAGAACAGTGCCCCAAACAAGCGGGGCACCCACAACACTTCCTGCCCGATGGCGAGATAAGTAAGCGCAGCCAACCCATCCATGAAGGGTGGTTCAACATCTTCTGCCTTCCACATCTTGATCGCCAATGCTTTTTGATACTCAGGAGCATTGGGTAGCATGGCATAATACCTGCCCCGCGCCATCAACGCCCGATTCAGCTGACTGGTAGGATGGAAATCCAGGGGAATATCCGCAATGTCATAAGCTCGGATCCCAAATGCCACCAGGAAAATGAATGCCAAAACAATAATCCGAGCCAGTTTTGAGGAACCAAAAATGGAGTGCTCGGGTTTTACGACTGGCTCGGTTTTCTTTTCAAGTTCCTTCTTCATTATTTTCCTTTGCGGATAAAAAAGGCATCTGACTGCAAAATGGCGCCATTTTCGGGCGATGTAAGAGAATCCAAATTTCCCGCAAAATCGAAACCGTGGCTGTTTAAAAATTTATAAATATCTCCAAACAAAGGCTGCCCCTTGTAGAGCGTTTGATATGTTACCTCTAACAAGAGGTAATCCACCTGGGAAAGAAGTTTTAAACCACCTCTTAAAACGTATAATTCGAAACCTTGAACATCAACTTTCAATAATATCGGTTTCTTTAACTTCATCTTCGGGAGAAAATCATCCAAAAGAGCAATCGGTACTTTTACTTTGCGTGCATGGATTGTTTCGGGGAATGTTTTTCGATGAAAAGGATCCATCTCCAAAATGGACGAAGACGCGCGGAAATCATTCAGATTGAATTCCACTTCTCCCCGCTTATCCCCCAAGGCGGTTTGAAATGCTTCCAACTGGCCCCATTTTCCAAGGTTGTAGTTTATTTGGGCAATATTCTCTTCAAGGGGATCAAAACAATACAGTTGAACCTTGGGGAGAATCATGCGCATGGCAAAGGCAAAGGATCCAAGATAAGAGCCCACATCAATTAAAGTTTTAAAGTCGAGGGAGGAAAACCATTGCCGATAAGGCGTCAAACGGGATAGCTCGTGAACCAATTCCCGGTTTGTGTAGATTAACCTTTCCAACAGAAAATGGTGACGTGGATATTGATTAGGCAAAGCCAGGTATTCAATCGCCCGGATCATTTTTTCAGAAAATCGGTTTGGCATTTGGCCTCTTGGAAGGGACAATTATAACCAACATTTACTCTTTCGCGCGATGCTGGTAACGCCTTACTTTGGCATCCAAATATATTTTCTTAAGCTTGGAAAGTCCAAGTGTTGCCAATAGTGAATATAGGATACGGTGCCATTCCTGCAAAGCCGTGCCAGGATGGAGCTTTAAACTCTGCCAATATTCGGAAAAGGCCTTTTTCGGCTGGTCCGCATCCAAAAAATATCGGGCGGATATTCGGAAGGCTCCAGACTTGATTGCCTTTTCATTTTTCTTGAATTCTTCCCGCAAACCGGGTTGAGTTGGCATCCACTCCACAATCCGCTTGGCCTCATCTCCGAATTGAGCAGCCATGGCTGTATTCTTGGCATTTTCATGAAAGCGAGCCATTGCCCAGGGTTCATGAATATACACTATCTCTCCGAATTGTCCCAGGCGGAGCCAAAGTTGATGGTCCAGGAGCAGATGATAAGCCGGATCGAGGTAACCTGCTTTATCCAACATGGATTTCCGCATGAACACTGCCGGCTGACCGATGATCTTGAATTCCATCAGACCTGGCAAGCCCCAATCCTTATAGCTTATCTTGTTGAGAATTCGATCATCCATATTTCCTGCTAAAACGTCCCCATGCACAATGGCTGCACTGGGATGATTGATAAACACTTTAATCGCCGCTTCCACAGCTCCGGGAAGGTAAACGTCATCAGAATTCAACCACGCAATGAATTCTCCTCTTGCCCGGTTGAACCCTTTGTTGATGGCATCAGCCTGACCTCTGTCTTTTTCAGACACAAACCAGGAAATTCTTTTCGCATACTTCCGGATGATCTCCACGCTTCCATCGGTTGATTTTCCATCCACTACGGAATATTCGATTTTGGGATAACTCTGAGAAAGCACAGACTGAATGGTCTTTTCCAGAAATTGTGCCTGGTTAAAAGAGGGAGTAATTATGGAAACTAATGGAAGTTCGTGGATCACGTAAACAACCTGTTGTAATCCACCTTGGGGAACACGGTTAGTTTTCCACCAATCGTGGCATCCAAAACCTTTCTCCCCGAGCTTTCAAACGCCTCTTTGGCTAATCGATATCCTTGTTCGGAGGTTTCCAGGTCGGGGAGCTGCCAGCGGAACCCCTTGCCAAAATAGGCAGGTGAAAAATGGTTTGGATCGTCACCCTGGGATACAACCGTTGTATTTGGCTTTCCCTGGGATACGAAGTTATGGTCCACCCCAATGAGGATGACTTCCTGGAATCCGAGATAATACGCCATTTGCAATGCCACAAAGGTTACACTTGCACCTTCCCAAAGACGGCCCGTTGCGCGTTTTGAAAACCGGGGACCTGTATAGCTGGTATATAAAAAGAAAAGGTTTGGATCCGGCTGCAGCCACTTATGCGACCGCCAGGCAATGAACCGCGGAATGGTGAGTTTTTGTATGTCAGATGCGCATTGCTCGATTACCAAGTCATTAATCGAAAGATAATATGATGTTTGAAACCCTAATTCTGGGAACATCAAGTAAATCCTGTTCAAACCCATCGTATATTTTTTCTTTACTCGGGTCAGATCCGTTTTTGCCAGGCTCGGCCCATTCCCTAAAATAAAACAACGTTCACCTTGATGGGTATTCCAGAGTTTGCGCAACCCTTGAATGGATTGTTGTCGCCACGGATGAAGGTAAGCAGAAGGAACTCCTGGCAAACGTTCGAACCAATCCAATGTGGTTCCGACAGAATGGATTACGGCGGGGGGAAATATTCTTTTCGCGGTCGTCTTCATTTCATTCATTCGGTACTCAACCTAGCAGTGGCTCCGCCATCGATAATCAACGCCTGCCCTGTCATGAAAGAAGATTGAGTGGAATCGGCAAGAAAATAAATGGCATGCGCAATTTCCTCGGGAGTGCCTACTCTTCCATTGACCGTTTTCCGGGCGAGGTTTTCCAATCGATCCGTCATGGTACTGCCGCTTACATGCCCTCTTTGCAAACCAGCCCTAAGCATAGGTGTATCCACTGCTCCAGGTAAAATCGCGTTAACCCGAATGTTATCAGGGGCAAATTCAATGGCCATGGCGCGAGTTAATGCCAATAATCCACCCTTGCTGGCAGCATAGGCGGAAATATTTGCAGAGGTTGCCACCGCATGCACGGAGGAAACATTGACAATGGCGGAAGTCCCTGCAGCTTTCAACAGAGGATGCGCCAGCCGGGCGATGATGAACGCCGAGCGGAGATTTGTTGCTATGACCTCATCCCACTCTTCCACAGTCGTTTCTAGGATAGGCTTCGCAATCTGTACCGCGGCATTATTGACAACAGCATCTAAAGCTGGATTGAATTGCTTGACCAGCTCAAAAATGGTTTCCAATCCTTTAGGATCCGATATCTCTGCACGAATAAATTTCCCATTGGAGGGAAACCCTTCCCCGAATTCCTTGCGATCCACCCCAATGACCTTCCACCCATATTCTGCAAAAACCTTAACCGTTCCGCGCCCTACCCCTCCAGCAGCCCCAGTGATGAGCATCACTCTCTCTTTTTCTGCCATCATATACCTCTTTAGATCTTTCCCAGGAATTCGGACAAGTCTGGATTCTCGATTCCCAAGCCTACCAGCAGATTTCGGATGGTGTTCCAATGCACATGTTCCCAAGCTGCCGGGCTGGAATTCGCATTATGTGCAGCCAGAAAGACATTATCCATGGAAAGTAATGGAGAATCCAGTGGGAGAGGCTCGTCTTCAAATACATCCATCGCCACCCCTGCTAATTTACCTGTTTGCAATGCCTGGATCAAAGCCTTTTCTTCAACAATAGGTCCCCGTGCTGTATTGATTAGGTAAGCAGAACTTTTCATCGTAGATAAAGTATCGAAGTTGATCATGTGCCGGCTGCTTGGATTCAAATCTGCGTTTACACTGACAAAATCCGACCCATTAAGTAGATCCGTTAGTGAAACCATCCGTACAGGAATCTCCTGGAGGAAGGAAGGTTCCATTGGCACAATATCATTACCGAGGAGTTTCATCCCAAAGGCATTAGCTCTGCGGAGAACTGCTTTACCCACATTTCCCACACCAATTACACCCAAAGTGCACTCGCTCAGGGAAACTCCGGGAATTTTTTCCCAAATCCCTTGTTTCATCGCCCGATCCATCCAGGGAAGTTTTCTGGCAAAGAGCAGCATGTATCCAAGGACACTGTCTGCCACCGGAAGTGTGAAAGCGTTGGGAGTGTTGCCAACTTTCACCCCCAATCGGATGGCTGCTTGCTTGTCGATCGAATCAATCCCAGTGCCCCATTTTGAAATGACCTTTAGGCGAGGCAGGCAAGCTTGGATTACTTTCTCGGAATATGGATCATCCCCGCAAATGGTGCCGTCAAATTTCCCGACGTAAGCAAGGATTTCATTCTCAGAGAGCCTTTCGTGGACTTCCGGTTCAACTATTTCGACCCCATACTTGTCGAAGACAGGCTTGAATCGGGCCTTAAGAGGGATCATATAAGGTGCAGAAAGGAGTACAACGAAGGAGGATTGTTTCATTGCCTGAAAAGTATAACCGAGTTTTTCGCTTATTAGTTGCGATAGACCTTGCTTCTATTTTGGAACGGGAAGATAGCGAAATAGAGTGAAATCCTCTTCTCCCCAAATGATCATGATCTTTTGGAGTCTATTCTTGAACCAAGTCTGATAAGGATCGCTGTGATTGATTACCGCGTCACTTGCAAGAATGTATTCCATTTTTTCCCGGTTCAAAATATCAGACACGTCTCCCCTTTGCATAGCCAGGAAATATGGGTAGCTGTTCATCAAGCCATCAAGGTTGACAATGGTTCGATTTTGGATGAAATAACCGACCGTGCCGCCGCCAGTCATCCCAATAGCACTTCCTGGTTCTGTTGCGTTTTCCAATCCTAGCGTATCTTGCAGATACCAATCGTGTCTTGCAGGGTCAGGATGATAGGAAGCAGTATAACCAACCTTGGTCACATAATAACCAATTAAAGACAATCCAAGAACACCTATGACTACGTTCAATGACCATGCAGGTAGTTTCCATCGAGCCATCCGATCATAAATGAGGTCAAGCAGGATCACCAGCAGGATCACAATCACTAGCGTATCAACTATCCAGTACCAATACCGGACGCCAGCATAATTTGATCCTTCGTAGTAAGAGAATTGGATGAAGCACCCCAAGGCTAAAGGCACTAAAGCTGTTTCTTGAAATGATTCGCTGAATCGATTTTTATTCAACCGGCTTATTGACCAGATTAGGATGATAGTTAGTACAGTGAGGGTCAATAGAACTATATTTGCTGCTGTATCGCCTCGCAAACGAAAGAGATTCCGCACAAGTTTCCCAAGATTATTCAAGGGGGTTGTCAAGAACGATAAAGGAGCGGACTGACTGGGTGCCAAGCCTAGAACATTGATCAGGAAATTCTTGGTTGCATAGACCGTATTTGGAAGCGTCCCCCACCAATGCTTGATTTGGCCGCTGATGGGAAAAGGTGTTCCAAAAAAGGAAACATTCCATATCAAATAACCAGTGACTAGAACTACCTCTGGACCAAAGAATGCAAGACCCTCAAAAATGAATCGTTTCCAATAAGTTTTAACCCACTGAATAAAGTTAGCAGGTTGTTCGGGATCAGATTTGACCTTTAAAAGTTTCCAAATCATCCTGTATGAGGTTAGTAACACAAAAGAAAGCAGGGCGTTGTAAATTAAAGTCGATCTTGGAAGGGAGTTTATGATTCTGCTGTAGCTAAGGACCAGCAGAATGGCCCCCGAGATTGCTGTTGAGATAACACTGGCAAGTAAAGACCTGATAAAAACTGAGAAAAAGGAAATTTCCTTTAATCGGTGACTGACTTTCATTATGGCAAAAATAATGGGTGTGACAATGGCAGTCACCCATAACATAATAATAATTGCCTGCACAAATTCCCCATAATTGGAATTGAATCCGACACGAATAACGAAACTAGTAATTACGGTCAATACAGAAATTAGAATATCAATATAGAACAAAGACGAAACTTTAAATTCCCGTAAGATAAGCCACAACCCAACGATAGCAACGATGAAAATGTTGTCCAATCGACTGAACACCACCAAGGCGGCGGAAAAGCTCAATCCAATTAGTTTCATCCATTTTTTAGAACCAGGATTCGGGTTTTCACGAAACCGGATAACCAGGAACAAGAACAGAACGATGGAAAAGATACTGAGACCTGTTTCCAGTCCAACGGTGCTCGTAGTTTCATGAATTACCGGTGTCAACACCCAAAAGAGCGCTCCTAAACCAGCTACCCATCCCGAAACCGCCTTTTTAAGAAGGAAATAAAGCAAGACCCCCGTTCCAGCGTTCAGAATCCCCATCACAATGGCAATGGCCCTGAGGGGAGTGATCAGGTCATGATTGAAAATTGAATAAATCGCAACACAAATCAGCATCCACAAAGGATGGAAACCATTCCCGGGATTGATGCGATCAAAAGTGACTCCATATCCGAGAGAAATATTTTGAGCTGTTTTGAAATAATAATAAGCGTCATCGATTGTGAATATACTCATCAAGCTATCAGCTGGAGATAGAGCAGTATAAATCTGACTTGCTAGAACAAGCACGATGATTAATCCGATAACGATCCAATCTAATTTCTTCATTCCTATTTTCTCCGGAATCTCGCCCAAAACCCTGAGATATTTTTCTTTCTGAAATATTGACTGCTAGGGATTCCCTTTCAATTTTTCCCGTTCTTTCAACAACAGATCCACGATCTGAAAATCGATTTCCTCATCTATATCCCAGGCTTCAGAGCGATCTATCTCAAAAAGATATGGACGATCCCCAAGCCGGTTGCGATGCTTTTCAAGATTTTGTCCTGTAAACAAATAGCAGCAGGAGTTCTCCTCGAACACCGGTGGCAAATCCTGGGTTTGAAGCAAAATAGCGGGGTTATGGTTCAAGGGTCTGGCAAGGCGATCCCAAAGGCGTACTTGCACTCGCGTGACGCCAAACAGGGAATCGTATCCCGGATAATTCTCGGACAAGGTTTGGATTGCTTTCGAAAATGTGGTGTTCCGAACCAAAGGGTTGGTACTGTGTGTTTGAAGATACAAGTCCGCAGGAATTTGAGATACATCGTAAAGCAGAATCTCGTTCATGGGGATCGTATCATCACGAAGATGCTCAGGTCTCTCAATGATTCTAAC
>JBGQAS010000147.1:0-5470 GCA_041494435.1 Anaerolineaceae bacterium
GCTGTTCCCAACCTGCAAAAAGAGATCAAGTACCTTCAAAAAGAACTGAATTTGACCCAATATCATTTTGACTTTTGATCTTCAAAGAATTGCACAATCAAGATAAGAACAGAAGAAGGTGGGAGCCTTTCCCACCTTCTTCCATCTCCATCGACCCTAGCGATGAAACCAATATCAGGTTTTTTCTACAAATCCAAGGTGCCTTCCAACAATAACCTGTTCCTGAAAACCTGTTCTTCTTTATTTCAGAAACGTCAGCGATCAATGAAGATGAAGATCCCGGCTGCAATAGCGATGATGGCAAGAATGATCGTTAGCACTTGGCTACCGAAACCGAAGAGGGTCATCAGTCCCCAAAGGATCAAAAAGATCGCCAGCAAAACGAATCCAATATTCCGTGTGAATCTCATTTTAATTTCCTTTCTTTCTCATAAATCATGAATTTCAGTTCATCTTTCTGCTAAATCACATGAAGCAGAGCGAGGATGATTAATATGACGGCAATGACCACTAGAATATGAATGAAGTTGCCAGTCCGTGGGAATCCACGGGAAACACGTGGGCCAAAAAATCCGAGCAACCACAGGACCAGCAAAATGATAATGATTGTCCAAAGCATTGTGTGCCTCCTTTCTCAACGAGTTGAGACCTTTCCCGGTAAGAATTGAATTCTATGCCTTGCAACTTAGAGCCTCCGCAACAACCGGAAAATGATCAGGAGGACGACAGCACCCAGTGTGGCAATCAAAATCGAAATCAGATTTATTCCGGTCACACTCCCAATATGCAGGAACTTTGCAGAAATCCAACCCCCCAAGAGCGCCCCCAGGACACCTGTGATGATGTCCCAGATGATGCCAAATCCGCCGCCTCTAACGATCAAGCTCGCCAAGAACCCAGCGATCAGCCCAATCACAATCCAAGATAACAATCCCACTTAAACCTCCACTACCCTTATAAATCACTTTAATTATACGGTGCTTTGTGTTTTTATTATATGATTTGAACCATGAAATGGTTTCAACGTTTTACGTTGACAGGTAAATTGGTGAGGACGCGATTTTCGCGCAAGCCAAAGGTTTCCAGCCGCGCGTCAGCAATGCGTTCAGTTGCAGCTGGCCTTTCTGCGGGAGTGACCCGCCCGGGATACCCCGTAGGTGGAGTTTCTGTTGGGATCTCCGTAGGGTTATCCGTTGGAGTTATATCCTGGGTAATCTCTGGCCCAACCGCAGTCAGTAAAAATGTGAGAGGGCCGATCCCAGAAATTAAAATGATTAGTTTCTTAAATATAAACATGGTGTCTCTCCCCCTAGAAAATAAATTGATCCATATCTGATTTCCTGCAAATGACTCCCCGAAAACTCTGGGGAGTAACATTTTCGCCATCAAATTATGGACAGGGTGTTGCAGGATACTGAGATTCGAAGAACTGGCATGCCGCGGTTGCAGTTGCTGCTATACTTTGGACTCCAGCGGTCTGGGAGGCTGCTATATCAACAGCGGTTGTTGAAACCGGATTGTTATTTTGTTTCCCAGCTATTACTACGATCAATCCGATCACAGCCAAGATGATGAAAACTATCTACAGAACAATAATTATGGTTAGACCTTTCATTTTCTCTTCCTAGAATTTAAGTGACACTATTCACTATTAAGAAGATATCCATTTCGATATCCTGTCTCATCAAACAATCAGGGGAAGTTCATATCCCCCATTTGGGGGATATATTAGGAAGAGATTAAAGGATATTAACCACAAAAAAAGAATCGCTGAATTCAATTGGGGAAGAAAAAGAAAATAGCCAAACCAAACCCCCTTATAATTAAGCTTTGATTTTTAGATATCATTGACCCGTAGACGTCAAAATGGTACTCACATCGCTCACATATTCCATGGCTGGCTGACAGACCGGAGTGAGATGGCTCGAAAGATGCTGCCAATCCAATGGTTCATTATTTTTTTTAACTTCACGGATTGCCAATATTAAGCACCCTGAACCAGCATTGTAATTAACCAGGGTAAAACGCCATAGACCCTCATAGTTAGCATATGAACCGGCGGAGCCACCATAAGTGTTGTAAACAATCTTACCGGTTTGAACGCAATTTGCCTTTAATAAGTTTGCAAATACGGGAATGCTGTTTTCAGCTTTGCTCATGTCGATCCCCAAAACACAGGTTGGGCAATCAGCGTTTACACTCGTCAATAAAGCTGTTCGCAACCGTTGTTGGGTGACGGCCTGAAGGTTTGCATATCCCCTTTTGCAACTCGCTGCATCAAGTACCGCCGGGCAAAACTGGTTGAAAAATGGATGATTCCAAAGAAGAGTAGTGTCGGCACCATTATCGGTCATGTGCCCCAAACCAACTTCCGGTTTGCCATTGGTCTGCACAGGCCAGAATTGACTTTCACGAGCGAAAATGGATTTTAACAAATATCCCGGGACCGCAGGATCTTGGGAAGCTGCGAATATCACGTCATCGAACCGGTTTTGCCAATCGATAACCGCAGGGCGGGCGGCATCCATCCCACACGGACTTGCCATCCCCGTATCCATGATGCCACCATCGGTGCATAAGCTGATATCTACCACCCCGCGGTTGATCAATTGAGCTGCCAGGTATCCATAGGAACGATCCGTAGCTAATTGCTCCACTTGCGAAGGAGAGGAAAGCCAACCCTGTGATCCTCCAACAGGCGGGAAAGCAGCCCATTCCAATGAACAGGGAGCCATCGGTGCTCCGCGCCACTGGGAACTGATGACATCCACATACCAATACAACTCATCCTGGTTCTCAGATCCTGCCACACGGATCTGGGCGTGGAAAAGTTCGCTGGTGTCACCGTAGCTGGAATTCGCCCAAAAATCTACTTTCATTCCTTCAGCATTGGTGGGAGTCAAGTCCATTTCACAGGACGAGGCACAGCTGAATGGGTTTCCATCAATTGTGCCATCTACATTGGTAATAATCTGATCTTCCAAAGGTTCTTCTGCCATGAAGATCAACTTGGGGAGAGTGTCACAACGCAAAGAAGAGTTCCATGGTTCACATCCATCCACAGTTAGTGTGACTGTTGGTGGGGGAAGAGCTTGTTTTGCTTTTCGGGTTGCTGGCGCAGTCTTGATGAACTGGAGGTAATATCCCCGGCAAACCCCTCCTTCTGCACAAGGTTTCGTTGCTGACCAAAGGGCATAGACAGTTTTTCCACAAATTGCGTATATTTCGCTGTTGGTAGGCAAACCTTCGTGGTCAATCTTCAGGCTGCATAGCACCGAATTATTCGCCCAACTGGTAAGCCACCATTCGTAAGACATATATTCCTGGGTGACATCCGCAAATCGATTGGGTCCCGAAGGGATCCCCGGAGAAGTGTCAACTGCCTTTACGGGGACCGCACCCAGCCCAAATATTGCCAGTACAACCACTAATATGGCCGTCATTATAGTTCTTGGATGAGGGAGAAATTTCATTTTCTTTGCAAATCCTTTTCTTCCACAGTCATCCCAAAAATCTCAGCCACCGGATGAAGAAAATCCTCTTTTCTTATGATCGCGTCAGCGCCCGATGTTTCGCCTGTGCTTTGCTAATCAGTCGCTTGGTTGACAATCTATACAATATGTGCCTTTGGACAATCTTTGCCTAAGACCTCAATAGCTTGATGATATTTTTTCAGCATAAACTCCCTGCTTAACAGTATCATATCCGGGCATACAAACCCTGCCTTATTGTGTAAATTGAACCAATCCGAAGTTTCCCCCACCAATTCTATCCGTTGGTCAAATAATACTCCAAATGCCGACCTCCCCGCAATCAGAAGATCGTTAAGAATAACTCGAGTCATGAATTCATATTACTATATTTAAAGGAAAATTCCATCCATCCGCAGGAGTATCTTCTTCTCTCCCAATCAGGAGGAACAAATATTTAAAATAAACGAATTTGGGTCCAAATTCGTTTGAATTACTTGAAAACCAGAGGAATTCCCTCTCGGGATGCTCCACATCCCTAAGCTCGATGCAATAAGTCTTTTTCCGTTTCCTCAATCTGCTTGAAGATTTCCTTTGTAGTTTGTTTCGTTTCGCTATCTGCGCTTGGAGAAAACGGAATGAACTTAACCAGGTCCTTTGCCTGGCGGAGCAAATCTTTCACTTTGGCAACGTATCCGATGTCCATGAAAACTGCCTTGGGGTCGAAAGGTAATTCCCTGGCTTGCTGGATCAAATCCTTGGCTTTCAGAATTCGTTCCTGGTTGGTGATTAGCTTGGTCATATAGATTAATCATAGCATTGATACAAAGGGAAAGTTAATGAAAGCATTGACGGTTTCCTAAAGCAGTTATCATGAAATTTACCAATTCAGGCACAATGATAAATCGTGCCTGAATTGGTAAATTCAATCGAAATAAACCTTTTTAATATTAATATAAGTTCCATGAAACCCACACCATTCCTTTACTAATGGACAGCCAGCGTAGCGACGAATAAGAATAGATCTGCAGCTACGTGAATGATTACCGCTCCCCAAATACTCTTTGTCTTCAACATCAAATAGCCGCATGCCAAACCGAGGGTTAGAGTGTTGACAGCGAAAATAGGAATGGCTTGTGCAGGCATGTAAGGAGCAGATAACAGATGCAGCAAGGCAAACCAAATGGACGCCAAAATAATGGTCGCCCAAAACCCAATCATTGGCGATAATTTTTTTCATGAATAGACCGCGACTTGTATTGATCGACCGGGGACTTGAACCCCGAACCAACTGATTAAGAGTTGTTGAAGAGCTCGTTTTTAGTGTTTTTAGGGTGCGTTTTTGTCCATAGAATCCATTTTTTCCTGAAAAATAGTCCATTTTGTCCATATTTTCTATAGATTCTATGGCAGATGCACCACGATAGCACCACAAATAAGGAAGGCGACCTGCATTTCGCTCATTCTCACCAAAGGGTACTTGATAGAATATTTATCTTACACGTAAGCCAAAACTAATTTTGTGAAAAAGCAACCAGAGCAAAACTGGTTGAATCAGAAGACCTCCCAACTAAAACTAAATCCCTTTTTCCATCATCACCGACATCGTCAACGACCTCTTCGTTCCATCGGAAGATTGAATAGCTTGACGAGATTATATTTTCAACCCCGCCCTTCTCATCTTCCCCGTCGCCATGCCGCAAGATGAAAACCGGGTAATGCTGCTGGGGAAGGATGTCATAACCCGGTGGCGTGTAATCAAAGGCTCGCAGCCATGGGTTGGTTATCTTCGAAAAAACCATTCGTGCGCACACCGTACAGGCCCATTCCCTTTCCTTTGAGGAAGGGGAATGGGAACACAAAAAACAGGCTGCATTCGGAAGCAATGCATCCTGTTTTTTCTACACTTATCATGAATTCGATTATTTTCCTCTATTGCGGGTTGCCACATCAAAGATCACAGCAGCCGCAAGCACGCCAGCCCTGACAAGGTATTGGTA
>JBGQAS010000272.1:0-3664 GCA_041494435.1 Anaerolineaceae bacterium
ACGACCCGAAGATATCACCCCCGAACAAGCCCGGCTGTTAGGCTACCTGGAACAGGCTTTACGGGCTCAATTCCTGTATCGCCGTAACAAGGATTACCTAGTGCAGGCGGGGCAGGTGGTCATCGTGGATGAGTTCACCGGGCGGTTGATGCCTGGCAGACGCTGGTCTGAAGGTCTGCACCAGGCAGTGGAAGCCAAGGAAGGCGTGAAGGTGCAGCCGGAGAACGTCACCTACGCCACCATCACCCTGCAGAACTATTTCCGCATGTACAACAAGTTGGCCGGCATGACCGGTACCGCCTGGACGGAAAAAGAAGAGTTCTACAAGATTTATAAGCTGGATATCATTCCCATCCCCACCAACCTTGAATTTGTCGCCACCCGCCCCGATTCCGAACTGGCGATGCTGGAAACCAAGGACGAGGATGGGTACAAGTACCAATATTATTCCCGGCGGGAAGATCAAGACCACGCTCCCGTGTTTTGGAAGCGCAAAGACTACCCAGATATGGTTTACCGCACCGAGGAAGCCAAGCTGCGCGCCATCACCCTGGAGATCCTGCGTTACCACGTGATCGGCAGACCGCAACTGGTGGGTACTACATCCGTTGAACATTCCGAGCGCCTTTCTGACCGATTAACAGGTGAACCCCTGCGACGCCTGGTTCTGACTACCTTAACCCGCGAAGCATGGTTGAAAGGCAAACCGGATTCCGTGGGGGAGAAGGAAATCCCGGAGTTGAAATTCCTCAACCAACCCCTGGATAAATTGAATACGGGCGAAATCCGCAACATGGCCAAATCATTGGGCATCCAGTCAATGAACCCGGATGACCCGGAGAATGTTAAGAACTTGATCGCCACCTTGCGGCTTACCGAAGAAGATTCACCCCGCCTGGTCAAGGCACTCCAGGGAGGTGTTCCCCACCAGGTGTTGAACGCCCGCAAGCACGATGAAGAAGCCGTCATCATAGCCCGGGCTGGGGCATTCGGGGGTGTAACCATCGCCACCAACATGGCAGGTCGTGGTGTGGATATCAAGCTGGGTGGCCAACTGCGGGACGATATTATGCAGGATGTCATCCACGTGCTAGCAAGGTCAGGGTTTGATCCTTATGAAAAATCCATCGAAGAAATGCGCCAGATGGTTGTCCAGCTTACTACTGAACAAATCGGTATCTATGAAGAAGCCATCAAGGCTTTTAATGATTACCTGACAGACATGGAACGGGTGCGTCAATTGGGTGGGTTACACGTGGTCGGTTCGGAGCGGCATGAAGCCCGACGCATCGACAACCAGCTCCGCGGACGTTCCGCCCGACAGGGTGACCCGGGTTCCTCCCGGTTTTACCTATCCCTGGAAGATGAATTGATGCGCATGTTCGGCGGACAACGCGCTGAATCCATGATGAGCATGTTCAACATCGACCCCTCCGTACCCATCGAAAGTGGGATCCTGGGCCGCCTGGTTGAACAGTCCCAGGAGCGTGTGGAAGGGTACAACTTTGACGTCCGCAAGCACCTGCTAGAATATGATGATGTGCTAAACCAGCAGCGTACTCGGATTTATTCCGAACGTGATCGTGTATTCTCCAAGGAAGACCTGCTGCAGGATGTGATCGACATGCTGCGTACGGAATTAACGACCCGGGTGCCCGAAGGATTGAAAGACGAGGAAGGCCCCTGGAAACTCCTGGCCTACCTGGAAGAGATCCAGCCCACCATGTATTTTGAACCTGAAAAAACCCTGGTGCCTTCCTACACCCTGACTTTGATCCTTGCGGAAATGAAAAAAGAGCTGGGAAACGCTCCTTCCTTAGATAAAGCAAAAACAGTACTCCTTGATATTGCCAGGGTTGCGTTAGAGACGGAAAAAGAACACCTCATGCGCACTGCAAGGGATCTAATCGAGAAAACCGAGGAAACTTACGACACCCAACGCAAGGATCGAATCGAGTTGGTGGATACCTTCTATGACGGCATCGCCGAACCGGATGAGAATGGCCAGCCACGGAAAGCCCAGCAATTGCTGGACGAGCTTTCCAGCCTGATCCGCATACCCATCCGCCTGCAGGGTGATTTACTGCGTGCCCTGCCCGAAGGAGACAAGCAAGCCAAGGATGCCATCGAGCAACAAATTGACGCCACCCTCATCGGTACCACCGTGGCACGCCTGGTGGGCGCTTTCGAACGCCGGCTGGATGAATCCCTGGACTTGAAGCCTGCCGAACTGGCAGTGATGGATTGGGCAACTGTCGCCGATATTTTACTTAAATCGGTGGAATCTCATTTCGACCGACGTACAGAACGCTTGCTGGGTTCTGCCAGCATCCCCAATGGAGAGATCGGCAACAACGTCAGCAACCTGGTCAGCCGTTATGCCGATAAAACCTTGACCGACCAGGATCTGCTCCTGATGCTGACCATGATCTCACGTGGGTTACGGGTGCAAATCGATTCCCGCACGCACCAGCGCGGTTGGCGACGTGTGATCTTGTTGAATTACTTTTTCATGGCAGCCCGCTCCCTTCAAGATGAGCGACCTGAAGATACCACCGAAGCCATCATCAATCACCTGGAAGTAGCCCAAAAGATCCTCCAAGGGTTGTACGGGCGGATGGAATTGGATCGGTTGTCCCAAATGGGCGCCACGCTCCCCATCCTCGATCCCCGGTTGAGAGCTCAATTTGAAGGAGTGATGGGAAAAGAGAGAACTCAAGTGCTGGGTACCACTCCGTTGGCGGAAATTGCGGAAAACGAGAAGGCTCCCATCGCCACCGTCCTGGGCTGGCAGATCCAGAACGACATTTATCGCAACATCCTGCTTTCGTCCATTTCCGAATTGTGGGTGGACTACCTCACCCGGATTGAAGCGGTGCGGATTTCCATCAGCATGGAATCGTATGCCCAACGCGACCCACTGGTACAGTACAAGAGCAAAGCGACTGATTTATTTAAAGACCTTTTTAGCGATATCCGCCAGGGAGTGATCAGCCGCATGTTCCTGCTGCAACCGAGAAGAGCTACCCAGGCTCCCCAGGGGGCGGGGGATAGTGGTCGTCAGATCCCCGCGGTTTCCGTTGAAGCTGCACAATCCCAACCGACGGCTGCCGATCGGAAGAAAAAACGCCACCGTCATTGATATTAATCAAAAAACCAGACCTGAGAATTCTCAGGTCTGGTTTTTTTCCAGGTAGGCAACTGCCCGGCCTTCCTCATCATCCATCACAATATCCAGGTGATGACCCGGGCTGAATTCAGCAACATCAATCAAGCGCAAGCAAGTGTTCAACTTATTAGGTCCCAATTTCTCATCGAGATGGTTGGGAGTTCCGTAAAAGAAGTCTTTGTTGAAACGGGTTTCCCTTTTGCCCAGAGTGACCGCCAACGGGAATATTTGGGCTTCCATCAGATCTTGGAAAAAGTGTGTCCCGAGAGAAGGTTCGGGAGCCAACCCCACCCCTTCGCCAGAAAGCTCCACCAAAGCTGCCGAATGATAGATATCCGAATAGCTGATAAAAACCCCCAGTTCCGGGTTGGTGGTACCCCATCGTCCCGGACCTACGCAAATGAAGGTTTTGTCTGCCAGCAGGCCATTCAAGTGGCTGATCGCCTGGGTGAGCTCGTTGCGTTCCGTCTGGGTCTGCAACGCGTGGTAACCATC
>JBGQAS010000239.1:0-4080 GCA_041494435.1 Anaerolineaceae bacterium
CTCCTGGGATGTATTCGGGGGCGCCATTTCTCAAAGCTATTCCTCCGCCATCCAAAAAGGAATCCTGAACGTTATGAAGGAAGGTATTCTCGCTGGGTATCCAGTTTCAAAGATCCACGTATCTGTCTACGATGGCAAGGAACACCCCGTAGATTCAAAGCCTATCGCGTTCGAAGTTGCAGGGCGGGAAGCTTTCAAGATCGCCTTCAACGATGCTGGTCCTGTTTTGCTGGAACCCATCATGATGGTTAAGATTGTGGTGCCCGAAAGCAACATGGGTGACGTGCTCGGTGATTTGAACACCCGACGCGCCCGTGTCCAGGGCATGGAGACCGAAAAAGGTCACTCCACCATTACTGCTACCGTTCCCCTGGCTGAAATGTTGCGATACACGACCCAGCTTCGCTCCATCACCGGGGGTCGTGGGATTTTCACCATGGAGCCCGATCATTACGAAACGGTTCCCTCACACATCACACAAGAAATCATCGCGGCTCGACAAAAAGAATTGCAGAAAAAGGAAGACTGAGCAAAACAAACCCGAAGGAATTAATCCTTCGGGTTTTTTCTTGACCATTTTATCTGAATTTGATACGCTATGAACATGAGTCAATTTGAACCGTTGGAAAAAATGTGGGGTGATCTGCTTTCTCGAGAACCCGATCATGTCGTAATGGCTTTCGAAAAATTGGATCCCGAGAGCCGCATAAACGTGGTTAAGCATCTCAAGGCGATGGTCAGTGAAAAGAGCTGGCATATCGAACAAAAGAAATCCGCCCGGATTGCTTTGAAAACGATCCACTCCGTGTTCCCCGAAGCTCCCAAGAGTTAAAAAAGACAATCAGACAATTACAGGTCTTCATGGTCATCCTGGCAATTTCACCTATGCCCTGCAATTCTTATTTGAAACTCAAAACTGCGTTAGGATAATTTAGATTCGGGGGTTAATGATGTAAAATTGGACAACTGTGGAGACACATTGAAGATTACTGTCTTTGGTGGCGCAAGCCCAAAACCGGATACTCCAGACTATCTCGAAGCTTACCAACTGGGGACGATGCTCGGGAAAGCAGGTCATACCGTTCTCACAGGGGGATACATTGGAACCATGGAAGCTGTTTCCAAGGGCGCCAACGAAGCAGGTGCACACGTTATTGGAGTAACCTGTGAAGCCATCGAAAAATGGCGACCCATCAAGGTCAATCGCTGGGTGCATGAAGAAATCAAGTGCCAAACCCTCCAGGAGCGCTTGTTTGTCTTGATCGATCAATGTGACGCCGCTATTGCTTTGCCCGGAGGTGTGGGCACCATGGCTGAAATTGCCATGCTATGGAACCACATGGTTATTGATGTGATCCATAAAAAGAAAGTAATCCTGCTGGGTGAGGGATGGAAGAAAATCTTCCAAGAATTCCTAAATTACCAGGGAAAATATATAAATGCATCTGACCAAACCATGATCAGCTATTCATCCAAAATTGAATCCATCCCATCCATGCTAGATTCCAATCATCAGTAAAGGTAAATCAAATGAGCACTGAAAAACTTCCCAATCCGTCTGAAAATTTCTCCGAGTGGTACAACCAGATCGTTCAGCGTGCAGAAATGGCAGATTATGCTCCTGTGCGTGGCTGCATGGTTGTCCGTCCGTATGGTTGGGCGCTTTGGGAAAATATTCAAAAAAGCCTGGATGATCGTTTCAAGGCGACAGGACATGTAAATGCCTCCTTTCCGCTGCTAATCCCCCAGTCTTTCTTCGAAAAGGAGAAGGAGCACGTCGAGGGTTTTTCACCTGAATTGGCCATCGTCACCATTGGTGGAGGCGAAAAGCTGGAAGAACCTCTCGTTATCCGTCCCACTTCTGAGACAATCATCGGTTACATGTATTCCAAGTGGATCAAGTCTTATCGCGACCTGCCCATTTTGATCAATCAATGGGCGAACGTGGTCCGTTGGGAAATGCGCACTCGCCTGTTCCTGCGCACCCTGGAGTTCTTCTGGCAGGAAGGGCACACAGCACACGCCACATCCGAAGAAGCGGTTGAAGAGACTTTGAGGATGCTCGATACATATGCCAGCTTTGCCATCGAAGATGCGGCTATTCCGGTCCTTCCCGGCCTGAAAAGTGATAGTGAAAAATTCGCTGGTGCGGTCAACTCATATTCCATCGAAGCCATGATGGGGGATACGAAAGCGCTGCAATCGGGAACTTCTCATTACCTGGGTCAGAATTTTGCCAAGGCATTCAACATCCAATACCTGGACTTGCAAAACCAACTTCAATACGCCTGGACCACCTCCTGGGGAGTCTCAACTCGCATGATCGGTGGCATCATCATGACCCATGGAGATGCACAAGGGTTAGTGCTGCCCCCACGACTGGCTCCCATCCAGGTTGTCGTTATCCCCATTTTCCGCAGCGAAGATGAAAAATCAACCGTCCTCCCCGTGGTTGAGCAGGTTAAAAAGCAATTGGCAGGTTTCCGGATTAAGGTAGATGATCGGACGGAAGTTACCCCTGGGTTCAAGTTTAATGATTGGGAAATGCGTGGAGTTCCCTTACGTATTGAAATCGGTCCAAAAGACGTAGCCAACAACACGGTTGCTGTTTCACGCCGAGACAAACCCGGCAAAGAAGGCAAATCATTCGTCCCTTTAGCAAACCTCGATACCGCTGTTGCCAAACTCCTGGTTGACATTCAAGCATCATTATTAGAAAAGGCTCGCGCTTTCCGGGATAGTCACATCAAGGATCCTGCTGATTTCGCTGAGTTCTGCAAGGTCCTTGAGAATAATTGGGCTTTTTCTTTCTGGTGCGGAGATGCTGTCTGCGAAGTGAAAGTCAAGGAGCTGACGAAAGCCACCACCCGCTGCATCCCGTTAAACCAGTCCGATTTGAAGGGCAAGTGCATAGTATGCGGCAAGCCCGCTCACCAAAAAGCATATTTTGCGAAGGCATATTGAGCGACTTTCTGTTTCGGGATAAGTAATCCCATGCCTGCCGTACTGCTATCTCGTTTGGAACAGCAGATCAAGGCATTTTCACCCACCTTTGATCGTCCGGAGATCTTTGTCACCAATCTCGTCGCTATGCTTGAGCTATATTCGGACCGCACCTACCAAGCTGGTTACGAAGTCCCTTCGTCTTCAAAAATGATTTCTTACCGTGTACCAAGCGTTGTCATTCGCACTCTGGAGTTGGAATTCCGCCAACTGGCTATTAAACAGCCGAACGAAGCACTGCTAGTGGCAGATGAACTTTGGTCAGGTCATCGGCTGGAATTGCCGCAATTGGGAATTTCCCTCTTGGGATATGTTCCTTTAGAGTTTTCGGATCAAGTGATGGATCGTATAGGTAAATGGGCGCCGGGTTGCTCTGACAGGTTCTTATTGGAAGATCTGCTGACGAAATCCAATCCAAAGATCTTGCAGGAAAAACCCACGCTTTGGATTGAAAAGTCGCGGAAATGGCTGAGTTCAAGGGATTTCAATTTGGTCATCCTGGGAGTGAAAAGTCTTGAACCGTTACTATATACAGAAAATTTCAATGATCTACCTCAAATTTTCGACTCCATCCATTCTTTGTTTTTGAACCTCAAAGTGGATGTTTATCCCGAAATGGTCCATCTCTTCGAAATCCTGGTCGAAAAACACCCCACAGAGACAATCGCGTTTGTTAAACAGGTGATTTTTGAAAAACCGGTGTCTGCCACCTTGCGTCTTATCCGCAAGATACTCCCTTCCCTGCCAAATAATGTTCAAGTCTCCATTCGTGAAGCCATGGAAAATGCATATCCACCTCTTTTAGTATCTCCTTTGCCGTCCTCGAAAAGTCGGTCAAAACTAACTGTAACCAAACAACGGGAAAAGAAATAATATCCCATTAACACACTTCCGATATTTCCTCTCCTTCCAGTGAATACTTCTCTCTGGTATAATCCAGACATTGACTGGTCCTGTGAATGGCGATGGCTGTTTACATGGAGACCTGCAAAATCAGTTCTAAAAGGCAGATGTCATGATTGCAAAGGAAAAAAAGACAAAGATTATCGAAGAATACCATGTTCATGAAGGCGATAC
>JBGQAS010000195.1:0-4738 GCA_041494435.1 Anaerolineaceae bacterium
CAGGAAGCCAAAAGACATCCGCAAAAAGGCATCGAAATTTATGAAGACTTACTGAAATATTACCCGGACGATCCAGAGACACTTTTTGCCATTGCCAGGTTGCACCTTCAGGCGCGCCATAAAGTGGAAACGGTCAAAGCCATCCAGAACGCACCCGACAAGTTCCGCAAGGGTCTTTATACCTTGATCCTGGATCTGTTCACCAACTGGGCGATGTATACGCTGATGTTCGTCCTGCTTATCCTGCTGGTCTATACGCCGATCGTTTCGCTGATCTTCTTCATCCTGGCGGGGGGTATCTGCATAGCCCTGATGCTTTACGCTGTTGCCAAGAAAGACCCGCTGATATTTAATTTCTTTTTCTCTGCCATCCTGATCGTTACCGTGCTGTTCGTGGTGAAATGGTTGTTCCTTAAGTAGTCTTCAGATCCCCTTATTCCAGCAAACGAATATTTGCCATTTCTTCGAATATTCCGATGACAGCGGAATTATCCAGTTCGCCCATCCCTTTTTGAACCATCGATTGAAACAAGTCTGCGTCAAGGGTGGCAGAGGGCAGGGGAATATCGTATTCCTTTGCAGTTTCGAGCACGATGTTCAAGTCCTTGGATTGCATGCGGGCTTTAAAACCGGGCTGGCGGTTCCCGGCGAACAAACGGGGAGGTTTGATGTCGAGAGTCCAGCATTGAGCTGCACCGGATTTAATGGCCTCTACGACTTTAGCGGGGTCAGCTCCAGCTTTTCGAGCGAAGATCAATAGTTCACCCATGGCCACCATTTGAGCTGCCACCATGATCTGGTTGGCGGCCTTGGCGATTTGACCGCTGCCCGGCCCTCCCACCAGGGTGATGGTCTTCCCCATGGCTTGTAGCACAGGACGGATCTTTTCCAGGGACTCAGCCGAACCCCCAACCATGATAGTGAGTGTGCCGTTGCGTGCCCCCACATCCCCGCCGCTGACGGGAGCATCCAGGGCTTCCACGCCCTTCTTTGACAGCTCTTCAGCAATTTTTCGCGATACTGCAGGCTTGATGGTGGAATTGTCCACATAGATCAACCCAGGGTGAGCGCCTTCGATGATCCCATCCGGACCCAGGACTACGGTTTCCACGTCCGGAGAATCGGGTAAATTAGTGAAGATAACATCCACTTGTTTGGCCACATCCCTCGGGCTGGAAGCTTTTTCAGCTCCCTCTTTCACCAGCTCATCCACGGCTGCCTGGCTGCGGTTGTGAACGACCAACGGGAATCCAGCCTTTAGAATATTGCGAGCCATGGATTTCCCCATTAATCCCAACCCTATATATCCGATGCGCATATTCACTCCTGAACTCTTATTCGGTATTTCTTAATTATAGTTAGGATTGTTCCTCATCGGTTAAAATACAATCAAAGGAACTGAGAGGCTGGATAAAAATGGCAGAAGTGGACCACAAAAAAACGTACAAAGAAAGCGCCATCGAATATGAAAAAATGATTGCCAGGGAGGATTATCAAGGCAACCTTCTCAAGGCGCTAAAAGAAATTACTCCTTTGGATGCAAAAACCATTTTGGATTTAGGTTCCGGAACCGGCAGGATCGAACGGTTGGTCGCACCCCTGGCAAAGAGGGTTTTCGCGATGGATATCTCTTTACCCATGCTCCAGGTGGCGAGGGACGAGATGGAAAAACACGAAATCAAGAACTGCATTCATATGGTAGCTGACCATCGACAAATCCCGCTTAAGTCCAGTTCCATCGACCTGATCACATCAGGGTGGAGCGTATGTTACCTGGTGGATTGGTATCAATCAACCTGGAAGAGCGAACTGGTAACGGCATTTTCCGAAATGAGAAGGGTGCTCAAATCCAGTGGCAAGATCATCCTTATAGAAACCCAGGGGACAGGATTTGAAGAACCTCATCCTCCCGAGCATTTGCGCCATTATTTCAAATACCTGGGCGAATTGGGTTTTCATTTCCGCTGGATCCGTACGGATTACGAATTTAGCAATATTGAGGAAGCTGAGGAACTTGCCGGGGCATTCTTTGGGGAAGAAATGCGGGAAAAAATAGTGATCAAAGGATGGAAGAATTTACTTGAATGCACAGGAATTTGGTGGGGTACCGCTCATGAATTAAAGATATAAAACTCTTGTATCTGCAGGTGGAACCCGGTGTTCTAATATTTGAGTAGCTGAGTAGAGGGAATGCAACTTATTCATCAAAATTCCATCAAAATTAGGTTTGTATCATTTTTATAAAAAAGGAGAAACAGAATGAAGAAAGATGTCTTGCGACAGTGGATCGTTATTGTTACTTTCGTGATCATGATCGCAGCAAATACCGTCGCGGAAGTATTGCCGTTGAATGGGCAGACCACCAAGCAAATATCAGATTCCTTCCAGGTAATATTTGTCCCGGCAGCGTACGTTTTTTCCATTTGGGGATTGATCTACCTTACCCAGTTGGCGTTCACAGTTTACCAGGCATTACGAAAACAGCGTGAAAACCCTGTCCTGCGAAAAATTGGATATCTGGTTGTCATATCCAATATCTTAAATGCAGGCTGGATTGTCCTGTGGCACTACAACCTGTATGTCTTAACCATGATCGTAATGGTTGCCTTGCTGGTAACACTCATCTTGATCTACTTGCAGGTGAATGCGAACAAACCAAAGTGGAATACGCTTGAACCCTGGTTTGTGAGAGTACCCTTCAGCATTTACCTGGGCTGGATCAGCGTAGCAACTATTGCCAATGCCACTGCATTGATCTATTTCCTAGGCTATCATCCGACTGGACAAATTTCAAGAATCTTCACTGCGGTCCTTTTAGGAGTTGGCGTAGTACTTGCTGGGTTGATGAGCTGGATAAGGAAAGATATAGCCTATCCACTGGTGCTCATTTGGGCATTCGTCGGTCTGGGAGTGAAGTGGCTGGGGACCTATCCATCCATAGTAATTGTCTCCTTTGTGGCATCTGGGATCATCCTGTTGGATATTCTCCTTTCCACTTTCCTCAAATTGAAACCAGCGAAGAAACAACAAGCAAGAAAGTAACTAAAATAGAAACTAAAAAGGGCTGCTGAAAAGCGACCCTTTTTATTAAACTTGCAAATCTTCTCTTTCAAGGAGAGGGAAAACGCTGAAAAACCTATTTCATTTGGTCTTTCAACTTGGCGATGGTTTCTTTGTAAGCAACTAATTTCTGCTTTTCTTTTTCCACCAGGGCGGGAGGAGCTTTAACTGCAAAGTCGCTGGAGAGAAGCTTTTCCAGGCGATCGACTTGAGATTCCGCTTCTTTCAATTCTTTCTCGAGGCGTGAATTTTCAGCTTCCATATCCATCATCCCTGCCAGGGGCAAATGAACTTCCACGCCTGACACAATCAATGAAACCACCTTCTCGGGTTTCTTTGTCAATTTCGCCTGGAAGGAAACTGATTCCGGGTCCAAATGAGCCAGGGCACAAAGAGCAGTCTTTTGTGCTTTCAAAAGGTTGAGTTTTTCCGGGGAGATAAAGATCGCCTGTATCTTTTTGCCAGGTGTGACCTTTTTCTCTGCCCTCATATTCCGAATTTCACGGATGATATCCATGATCATTCCGAATTCCTGTATGGTTTCCTCTTCCTTGGGTTGAGTTTTCTCAGCTTCCGGCCAGGCAGCGATGATCAAGGCGTCTTCCCAAAGTTTTGATTTTCCAAGGGGAGTGAACCCTTTTTCAGAGGCAGCTGTTTTCAAGTAACCCCAGAGTTCCTCGGTGACAAACGGAGTGAAGGGATGGAGCAATCGGAGGGATGAATCAAACACCTTTGACAGGATTTTCGCTGTCAAATAGGCGCGAGCATCGGATTCGGCCATTTGCAGTTTGGCAATTTCAAGATACCAGTCAGCAAATTCACTCCAGAAGAAGTCGTAGATCTGCCTACCCGCTTCGCCATATTGGAAGTTCGCGAATAAGCGGTCCACACTGCGGATCAGCTGGTTCAAACGGGTGAGGATCCAACGGTCTGCGAGAGTCTCTGCAGGTTCCTTACTGGGTTTGGCAGGTGCATTTTGGATGGCACTGATCACAAACCGGCCGGCATTCCAGATCTTGTTGGCAAAATTCCTGTTGGCTTCCACTTTTTTCATGTTCAGGTTGGTATCGTTGCCGGGAGTCGATCCGACGAGCAGGGTAAAGCGCAGGGCATCCGTGCCCATTTCATCCATGATGATGAGAGGATCCATCACGTAGCCCTTGCTCTTGCTGAGCTTGTGACCTTCTTCATCGCGTACCAAGCCGTGCAGATACACGGTTTCGAAAGGAATCTTGTGGGTAAATTCCAGGCTGAACATGATCATCCGTGCCACCCAGAAGAAGAGGATGTCGTAACCTGTTTCCATAATGGAAGTGGGGAAAAAGTATTTCAAATCCGGAGTCTCTTCCGGCCAACCCAGGGTTGAAAAAGGCCACAGACCTGAAGAGAACCAGGTATCGAGGACATCCGGATCCTGACGAATGTTTTTTGAATGGCAATTGGGGCATTCGGTGGGATCTTCACGCGAAGAGAATTCCTTGCCGCAATCATTGCAATACCAAACCGGGATGCGGTGTCCCCACCAGAGTTGCCGACTGATACACCAATCCTGGATGTTTTCCAGCCAGTTGTAATAAACCTTGGTGAAGTGTTCCGGCACGATGCGGATTTGACCTTCACGCACCACCTTGAGGGCTTCATCGGCCAGGGGTTTGATACGCAAAAACCATTGGGTGGA
>JBGQAS010000361.1:0-2774 GCA_041494435.1 Anaerolineaceae bacterium
GACGCTCAACCTGATCTATTACTTGTCGCCGGTGGAATTGAAAATGGTGCGCTAAAACCCATGCAGGAATTAACATCCCTGCTAAAGTCATTGGTAGTGGTGCTTCCCAAAGATAAGATCCCCGAAATCATCTATGCCGGAAATTCATCGCTGGCAGCCATGTTCCAGGAGTCGCTGAAAGATTCCGTGAATCTGCAGGTAGTGCCAAATATCCACCCGACGATCGAGATGGAAAACCTCGCTCCAGCAAGGAAAAAGATTTCAGAGATCGTTACCGATATCCGGGCTCACCAGTGGCCCGGGTTAAGTGCCTTGGGGAATATTTGCACCTTTCCCCCTGCTCCCGCAAGTATCGCCTATGGAAGGATTCTGGAATTCCTGGGAAAATCACACGATCCTTCCAAAGGAGTGCTCGGTGTAGACCTTGGGGCAAACTCAACCATTTTTGCTGCATCCAACGGGATCCATCATGACCTTCGGGTTTATCCCCATGGGATGGGAGAAGGACTCGCCGGATGGCTTCAAGATGTAAAGCCCGAAGAAGTGCTTAATTGGTTGCCCCAGGATCGACCTTGGAATGACCTCTTCGATTATTTCCATCAAAAAATCGTCTTTCCCGGTTCCATTCCTGCGAACCGGGATGCGTTGGAATATGAACAAGCAGCTGCCCGTGCCATTCTACGGAAAGATATGTTCCACTTCCTTCAGGAATGGGGAATGGAAAATATTGCCTTCGAACCGATCATGGTCTCAGGAGCTGTGCTTTCCAACACCATTTCTCCCTGGCAAACCCTTTTGATGATCCTGGACGGGCTTCAACCCGTGGGGATTTCCACCATTATCCTGGATCAACATGGCCTGACTGCGAGTTTGGGGGCAATCGCTGAGATCAATCCTTTGATACCTGTACAAATCCTCGAATCCAGCGCTTACATACCCCTTGCTACCGTAGTGTGCCCATTCAGCGAGGAGTCTTATGGGACAAAAATCTTGAGGGCGGTTCTCGAATATGAAGATGGAAATTTCAACCGGTTCGAGATAGCTCAGGGGAACCTCCTGCAAATCGCCCTTGCCCAAGGACAAAGAGCCAACCTTCAATTCGAACCCATACGGCGCGTCATGGTGGACCCTGTCATCCCTTCGTATGGATTTAAAGTGATGGGCGGTCTCTGTGGACTTGTAATCGACGCCCGCGGTCGACCCATCTATGTTCCCAAAGATGCCAAAGCCAGGATCCCCTTGTTGAAAAAATGGCTAGCGACGGGATGAGAGTGATGGCATGAGAATTGCATCATTGGATTTGTGGATAATATGACCTTAACCACGGTTTCCCACACCTTGCCTTTAACCCTGATGAACCGGAGCAGGGTGATGCCGTATCCCGGTCGGATCCTGGTGCACGAATCCCAGCATGTGAAAGCCACGGATACCATCGGCAATTGCTTGCTGCCCGGAAAGCACCTCCGGATCGACCTTTGTGATGCTTTGGGGGTCAAATCCGTCGAGAAGTGCATGGAGTTGGTCGAAAGAAAATCCGGCGATACGTTGGTCAAAGGAGACATCATTGCTCAGACCAAGGGTATTTTGAAACGTATTGTCCGCGCTCCCTCCGACGGGTTCGTGATATCCGTCGAAAATGGGATGTTACTGCTCGAAGTTGGAAATGAGACTTTTGATCTTAAAGCGGGGTATGCCGGTATCATTCATGAGATCCAGCCTGAAATGGGTGTTGTGATCGAAATCAGCGGAGGGTTAATCCAGGGAATTTGGGGCAACAATCGCATCAACCAGGGAATCCTTGCATCTTCAAACCAAAATCCCATGCTCGAGTTCAGCCGTTCCAGCCTGGATGTGAGCATGCGGGGTTCCATTTGGTTGGGTACTTATTGCCTTCATGAAGATGCCCTCCTGGCTGCCGCTGAACTGCCCTTGCGAGGGTTGATCTTGAGTAGTATGTCTGCTGAATTGATCCCAACCGCTCTGCAAATGCCCTTCCCGATCATCCTACTGGAAGGATTTGGGACAATTACTTTGAATCAAGTTGCCTATAAATTGCTAACTTCTAACGATAAACGGGAAATCTGTATCAATGCCAGTCAGTGGGACAAGATCAAAGGAGATCGTCCCGAAATTGTCATCCCACTCCCGACCGAAGGAAAAGCCACCGAAGATATTGTTGAACTGGCTGATGATCAAACCATTCATGTGACCACCTTGCCTTTCGCCGGTAAAATTGGCACTATCAAACGCATTCACCCAACCGCCGACTTGTTAGCGAGCCAAATCCGTGCCCCGTTTGTGGAAGCTCAAACCGAGGGCGGAGAAGTCATGAACCTTCCATTTCAGAATTTCGAGGTCATGGGCTGACGGCTCATTGAGAGAAGGAGAGAATTATGAGTAATATATCCGATAGCAATCCCTTGCAGGAGATACTCGATCAACAATCGAATACACCTCCCCCCCCTGCTAGAAAACCCAGGAATTCGTTCCGTGCTGCGATAGTGATCCTGGCAATTCTCATTGGGATTACCCTGTTGGCATTGGTCTATATTGGGCTCTCTGGCAGGCAAGCCCAACAAGCCAGCTATAACCAGACCGCAGCCTATATATATGCAGCCAATACGGCTACTGTTGAGGCTGCCACTCTGCAGGCGAACCTGGAACATATGCAGCAAACTCAAAATGCCTTACCCACTGCCACCGCTACACCCAAACCGACCAACACCCCCGTCATTGCCCAGGGCACTCCCACTCCGCTCATCAGCATTGCCGAC
>JBGQAS010000250.1:0-3971 GCA_041494435.1 Anaerolineaceae bacterium
AATGTGGCTTTGGTGGGAGCCGGGCAAATACCCTTCGCCATTGTTTCCGGCGAGCAGGTTCTCTTAGGGAGAGCACAGGGATTGCCCATTGTTTACACGATGGTTTGGTTTCAAAAATACCCGGTTGCTATTGCATCCCTTAAGACAGCCAATATCACCAAACCCGCGGATTTGAAGGGTAAGAAAATCGGTATTCCCATGCTTTCGGGTGCCAGCTATATTGGGATGGAAGCTATTTTGAAGTTTGCGAACCTGACAGCTCAGGATGTCACTCTCGATACCATTGGGTTTACCCAGGTGGAATCGCTGATCGCAGGGCTCGACGATGCGGTTGTGGTTTATTCCAACAACGAACCCATCCAGCTGGAATCTCGCGGATATCCCGTTAATGTGGTCAATGTCTCGGATTATCTCCCGATGGTAGGGAATGGATTATTGACGAATGAAACCACCCTAACCCAGGATCCAACCTTGGTTCGCAGTATGGTCGCTGCCATTCTCGAAGGGATCCAGTACACCATGGATCATCCGGATGAGGCTTACACGATCAGCATGAAATATATCCAGAACCTGCAAGCCAATGATCCGATTCAGAAGAGTATCTTAACTGCATCCATCAATCTTTGGAAAGCCAACCCTCTCGGATTTTCTCAAGCCAGCGCCTGGGTGAACATGGAAAATATCCTTAAGTCAACGGGTCTGATCAAAACTGACCTGGATGTGACCCAGGCATATACCAACCAATTCCTGCCGTGATGTCATGGTGAAATTAATTCCTGCCATTTCCTTCTCCCACTTGGGGGTTACCTACTCCAGCAGAAACGAAGATCTCGTTGCTTTGCAGGATGTAAGTTTCCAAATTGCTCCGCAGGAATTCGTTTGCGTCCTGGGACCATCGGGCTGCGGCAAAACAACCCTGTTGCGGGTTCTGGCTGGATTGATCAAACCGACCGTGGGGAGGGTGGATTTCGATCCCGCGTTGGGACAACCCCGGATTGGATTGATCTTCCAGCAAGCGAATTTGATGCCCTGGCGAACGGTATTGCAAAATATCACCCTGCCTTTGGAATTGCGCGGAATTTCCACTTCGGAAGCGGAAGAACGAGCCCGACAATGGATTAGTCAGGTGGGGTTGCAGGGCTTTGAACGTGCTTGGCCGAGAGATCTTTCCGGGGGTATGGCTCAGCGGGTGGCATTAGCTAGAGCCTTTTTACAGAACCCTGATATCCTCCTGCTCGACGAACCTTTTGGAGCATTGGACGCCCTCACCCGGGAAAAGATGGGTGGTGAATTACTGGCCATCTGGCAAAAGGAACGGAAAACCGTGGTGATGGTGACTCACTCCATCGCAGAAGCCTTGCTTCTCTCTGACCGGGTAGTGCTGCTCAGCTCGAGACCGGGCAGGATCGTACTCGATATGAAGGTACCCTTGAAACGTCCACGCAAGGAAGAGATTCGGTATACACACCAGTTTGGTA
The DNA here is from genome assembly GCA_041494435.1 of Anaerolineaceae bacterium. GTDB lineage: Bacteria > Chloroflexota > Anaerolineae > Anaerolineales > Anaerolineaceae > JBGQAS01. The sequence continues at coordinate 1,479 of JBGQAS010000250.1, forward strand.
AACTGGCTCACAAGCTGCGTTCTGCTATTCAACCACTGGATTTATAAACGGGGAAGATCGAGCAGTTGTATTTCCATTTCCAACTGAAGATTTGTGTTATTCAACCGAAAAAGGCTTTCCTGCAAATCCAGGATATGGCGGGTGACCGCGTTCAGTTTTATCGACCTGGATAGACGGTTGAGTTCATCCTTGAAATCGAGATTGATCAATTCTCCCTTGGAACCACTCGATAGCTGGAGTACATCCCTCCACAAAAGAAGCCAGGTTTGGAATTGCTGGCTGATCTCAGCACGCATCAGCTCGCGTTCTTCGCGGGAACGACGCCTGGAAAAATCCGTTTTCACCTTGGCATAATTGAACCGGGTCTGCAGGTTGGAATGCGCCAACTCAAAAAAGTCGGCAATATTTTCTATCCTTTTCTCATACAGCTCAGGGTTAGCGAGATACGAAAGCGCCAATCCCGGTTTCCCGCCCGAAATATGAGCCAGTTCATTTGCTTTTTCAGGAGTGAGGTTGCGGAAAGAGATCAACTTGTTTGCCAATACCTGGATCCCCAGTGGACGAAGGCGGATGATCTCACATCGGGAGGCGATGGTTGGTAGCAGGGATTCGGGGGATTCAGCATGCAAAAGCAGCACTGCCCGGGGGGGAGCTTCTTCAAGTGTTTTTAGAAAAGCGTTTTGGGCTTCATCACTGGATTGTTCGAAATTGAGGATCAAGGCGATTTTGTAACGCGCTTCATGGGGGGAAAGCATCAATAGATATTGCAACTCCCGCATTTGATCCACGATAATCCCGGTCCGGTCTTCCGGCTTTTTCACAATGTGCAGGTCGACCTGTTCCATGCGCTGGATCTGGTTGCAAGTCCGGCAGGTCAGGCAGGGTTCGCCGGGTGCAATTGGGGTGGAGCAATTCAACGCTTGCGAGAAACGAATGGCAAGGGTGCGCCTGCCAATCCCCGTGGGTCCGGTGAACAAATAGGCATGCCGGACGACATCATTTTTGATGTGTTCCTGCAATAGCTTGACTGCCCATTCGTGTCCGATGAGGTTCCAGTTCATATCTTTAAATTCTAGCATAGTCACCCAACGAGGTTTGAAAATGTAGAGGATCTTTAAGATTCTTGAATGTAGAAATTAGGATTTTCGTGAAGTTTTGGATTTGCGTGTAACTGCAGTTGGAGAAGCTGTTTCCACAGATGCGGTGATTTCCTTTACTGCAGTTATCGATGGAGTGATATCCACGGGTGCTTCCAATCCCAGGTCGATGTGCTCTTCCATGGTCACCTGGCCTCGCAGGAATGCACCTTCTTCGGTCGCAAATGCCATCACCTGCACGTCACCCCAAACACGTCCAGTGGCGCGGATTTCGAGTTTTTCAGCAATGACGTTCCCCTTAACCAGCCCGGCAACGATGATCGTGTTGGCGCGCAAGCTCTGGCAGGTGACTTTACCAGTCTCGCCCACCACCAGCATTCCCTTGATCTGGATATCCCCTTCGAAATTACCTTCGATGCGGATGCCACCTGCGCCACGCAACGAACCGGTCCAATTGATGCCAGGACCTAAGACGGATGTGACCCGTTCGACAGGTTGAGTGTTTTGCAGGGGTGTTTTAGCTGGTTTTCGGAACATGGACGCTCGTTTCTGGGTCTTATTTTACCTGAAAACCATGGTTGGCTCAGACGGGTATCAAAAGCAGGGGAATGGTGGAATCGGTGATGACTTTCGAAGCCACGCTCCCCGCGAAAAATGCTTCCAACCCTGCTTTACCGTGAGTAGCCAGGACAATCAGGTCCATATCCTTTTCAACAGCAACTTCGAGGATGCAATCCACCGGGTCACCGCGTTCCACGTCTCCCTCGACGGTCAAACCCATCTTTTCCAGTTTGCGGATGTGATTTTTCAAATATTCAGACGAGGACTCTTCACTGATATCCAGCATGGCATCCGTTGCTGAAGGTAGAAGCAGGCTGGCGGGGGACTGGTCGGGGGACAAGGTACTGAGGGTTGGGACAACTGTCAGCAGCAGCAATTGGGATTTGAGCTGGCTGGCAAAATCAGCTGCAATTTTTTCGGAAACATCATGCTCAGGATCTCCATCCAGGGCAAGCAGGATCCGGTCAAAGGTACATACGTGCTCCAAATCGGGGCGGGCATTCGACAGCAAAACGGGTAAATGCCCATGCCCGATGACCTGGCGGACAAGGCTGCCCACCACTTTGTCTTTCCATCCACCTTCCCCGTGCCGGGTGAGGATGATCAGATCAACCTGGTAATCGGAAGCGTGATCGATGATGGATTGCGAGAGCTGGCTGACTTCCTCTTCGTGGACATGGATCTCCACCGAGGCTCTTTTCAAAAAGGGATTCTTTTTGATCAAATTCTCCAGGTAGGCATTCGCTTGGGGAATTCCCTGCAGATGCCTTTCTCCGTGGACTTCGGGGGGTGCATTTTTCTCGATGACGTGGAGCAATATGGGAGTGGCGTGAAT
>JBGQAS010000144.1:0-5557 GCA_041494435.1 Anaerolineaceae bacterium
AGAAGTTCACATCCATAATGTCACGGAATACTTTCAGGTCCAAATCCAAAACTGACCCGGGAAAAACAATTCCTGCAGAATTTATGAGGTAATCAGGAGTTCCCACGCGTTCACAGAGAGCACACATCATTTGACCGAAATGCTTATCGTTGGATACATCTGCAGAAATTAAACCAATTAGCTGGTCGGGATGAACCTTCATCGCCTTCAACTGAACGATGGTTTCAGTCAGGTTTTCCAATTTTCGCGAGACTATGTAAACGTTAGCGCCTCTCCGGGTAAGGTCCTTTGCCAAAGCTTGACCGATTCCCGAAGAACCGCCAGTGATGAACACCAATTTTCGATCAAATATGTTTTTCATTTATTTCCTTGAGGAGTTGGAGTTAATGACAATTCGCGCACGAACCACCCGCGCAATGACCGCAGGAAGATGAAGATTGGGAAATACTTTCTCTCCCTTCGGAATGGCTAAAGCAAACCGATAAAGCTCTTTTGGTTTTGGCACTGTTGCAAGATTCACATTTTATGGGTGAATCGGCATCTTTCATGGAGCGCATGGCTTCGAACTTTACCCCGCAGTCCTTACATTCGTATTCATAAACTGGCATTCGTTTTCTCCAAAATAATCAGTTTCACCCTAAAGAATAACACTAAAACTCAAGCCGGGTTTCCTGGATACAGTTCTTCAAGTTTCGCAAACAACAATTCTTTTTGACCGCATTCGAATAAACTGATCCTTTGGTCACGCGAAAGCTCCAAAGGAGCCAGGATGTGGACAAGGAATTTGCGGAGTAATTTTAATCCAAGTTCCTCTCCATAGAACCCTTGTAACAGATCGACCAATCGCGAAAGCGATGAGAATATTTGATCGCGAGTTACTTCATTGCGATCCAGACCCGCGAAGATCCAGGGGTTCGACACGGATGCCCGCCCGATCATGACTGCGTCGCAATGGGTGTGATCGAACATTTTTTGGATGTCAGCAACGACGTGGATATCTCCATTTCCGATTATTGGGATGTGAGCTTTTTGTTTGACTTCTGCAATGACATCCCAATCCGCCTGGCCGGAATAACCCTGTTTCCGCGTGCGAGCATGCACAAAAATCGCCTGGGCACCATTTTCTTCCAGGATCCGGGAGACTTCGAGATAGTTGCGGCTGGTCTGATCCCATCCAATCCGGATCTTGGCCGTAAGAGGGAGGATGATTTCTGCTTTTAACTGGGTGAAGATTTGTCCAATTTTCTCGGGTTCCTTCAGTAATGCTGAACCTGCGCCTCGATGGATGATTGGCTTGGATGGGCAACCAATATTCAGATCGAGGAAATCGGGCTTCCTTTGTTCCAGAAAATGAGCAGTTTTGAGAATGCGCTTGGGATCATCATCCAATATTTGGTATCCAAAAGGTCGTTCTTTTTCATCAAACGAAATCCTTTGAGGCAAGTGGGGGTTACCCCGTGCGACATCAATCCCATTAATGAATTCGGAAATGGAAGCGGATGAGCCAAGCTCGCGGATAAACAGTCGGAAAGGCTGATCCGTATATCCATCCATCGGAGCTAAAAGTACATTTCCGGGGATGAGTACTTTTCCAATCGTGAATGATTCTTGTTTTAACTTTGTCATACCCAGCATGCCTGGAAAGGAAAAAGGTGACAATGAAGTCACCTTTTTGAGCGGGAGCGACGGGATTTGAACCCGCGGTCTCGGCCTTGACAGGGCCGCATGTTAAACCACTACACCACGCCCCCGAGCGTGCCTATATTACCATGTCAAAGTTATCCCGTCAAGAAATTAGTTATTTCCGAAGATCCATTCTTCAAGGTCAGGCTTCCAGGAGTGAATTTCATCCTCGGTGAACCACAACCGGATCTCGTTTTGGGCGGTGGCCAGCGAATCTGAAGCATGGGTTAAATTCCGACTAATTTTTAAAGCCAGGTCATGCCGGATTGTACCCGGCTGAGCTTCGAGGGGATTGGTGGCGCCCATGGTCTGCCTTACCAGGGCGACTGCATTCTCGCCTTCCCAGACCATTGCCATTACCGGGGTGGAAGTGAGGTACTTCACCAAGCCATTGTAGAATGGTTTGCCTTTGTGGACTGCATAATGAGTTTCAGCAAATTCCTTGGTGACATGAACGAACTTTGATGCAACCAAAACCAATCCGCGTTTCTCAAGGCGCGAGATGATTTCCCCGACCAGTGCCCTTTGAACTGCATCAGGTTTGATGATTACAAATGTTCTTTCCAAAAAACCTCCTGGATTAATTCAAGCACTGCTCGGCTTTATTGTAGGCTTCCAACGCTTCCCGCAACTGGTTATTCTTGGCGTAAGCGTCCCCCAGGATTTGCCACAACATGGCTTCCGTGGAGTTCTTATCAATTTCTTTTTGAATGCTGGTAATTGTTTCGTCGAGCAACGAGCCTGAACGGATCATTTGACGGTAATCCTTCAATGCTTCCGTAAGATTATTTGATTCAATAGCTTTTTCAGCATTAACGATCTGCTGTGGCACAAAATGATCGTAAGTTTCCGGTGCGGGTGTCAAAGGTTCTTCTTCTTTGGTAGGACCTACGACTTTAGCAGGTTCTTCGGCCTTAACTTCAATAACTTCCTTTTCAGGTGGAGTAACCTTCAAAGGAGGCTTCTCCTCTGCGGTCTCGATGGGAGAGGGCGCTGTGGTGGGTGGAATATCCGGCGTTTCCAAAGAACTGAGCCAATTCTTCAAATCCGCCTGGGATGATTCATCGATGGGTTCGCCAGTATCGTCTGAGGGTGTTGCTTCCACTTCAGGTTCCGGCGGGGCAGAAGTCTTTAATTCTTGAAGCCAGGTAGGGATTTGATCCGAAAGAGGAGCTGTTTGAGGTTTGTTCGTCAGAGATTCTTCACCTTCAGGTGTAATCTCGATTTCACGCAACCACTCTGGTAATTCCTCCGAATTACTCGTTGGTTCAGGTGTCGGAAGTGGTTCCGGGGCATTCGTTTCTTCCAACCACGGAGAGGATTCTTTTTGGGCTGGCGTGGAGGGAGCAAGAGGTTCTGGGGGAGCCTCTTTGGAAAGCGAATCCAACCAGGGCATATTCAAGTCCGGCTGAGGTTGTTCCAAATTCTCAAGCAAGGAATCCATATCGGTGTTGGTTTCAACCGCATTAGGATCAAAAATTGGCTGCGATTTTATTTCCTTCATCCAGGATGGAAGATTTTCATTGGAGGTCTCAACAGCTGGAGCAGACGTGGGTTCAGCGGGCATAGCTGCAACTGGCTCATTACCCGTGGTTTGTTCCTTGGGTTGAGAGTCCAGGGTGCTGCGCAACCATTCTGGGACTTCAGTTGAATCAGATTGTTGAGCTGGAGAAATACTTTCTTCGGCAAAGGCTGGAGGAGTGGGTGGGGGCTTAGCTGTATTTTGAGCCCCGATCTCTGCTGCTGATGAACCTGTATCTTTAAGACTGATCTCTTTCAACCAATCAGGAATCTCAGCCGGTTCGGCCACCTGTTCATCGGAAGGAATGGGGACTTCGGGTGCAGCGGGTTGGTCCGAGGGTTGCCAACCTGCCGTTTTCATCCAGTCGGGGATTTCATTTTCGGTTTGAGTACCCTGTTCCGAGGTGGAGACAGGTTCCGCTGGTTTTTTGTCTTCGGTTGGGAAAGGTACTTCTGGGCTTGAAACGGGGGATTGTGAAAAATCCGTCAATGTAAGGTCGGGATAAGAAACCGTACCCATACCGCTTTGCCATACCAGACGTTCCAAGGTAACTGCATTATCCGGTACGTCGTCGGAAGAGGTTGAAGAGCCGGATACAAATTTGTAATACGGGTCGAGAGAATTAACTCTGTCGCGATATTTACGTGCATCCTCCGAACGGGATGTGTTCAACAATACTTCGGAGAGAATTCGATTCGCTTCTAGGCAGAACGGTAATTTGGTGACGACTTTGCTGGCGATTTCTGTTGCGTCGAGTTTCTGGTTGGACTGGAAATACATCTGAGCCAGGATCAATTCAAGATCGGTTCGGCTGGGATCTTCTGCCAATGCGGCTTGGGCCTCTGCAATGGCTTGTGGGAAGAGTCTGCTTCGTGCATACATGCGGACCAGCACACCCTTGGTCAGGCGGATTTTCTGAGGTTCCACTCCGTCCCGCTTACCATAAAGGCGTTTTAGTTCTTGCTGGATCGGTGTGTTGGAGGGTTGAGCCTCAAAAGCTCTTTCCATGTGCCAAATAGCTCCGTCCAAGTCACCGGCATCCTCTTTTACTATACTTGTTCCGATTTGAGAAATAAAATCATCTGGGATTACAGATAAAACCCGCTGGAAGATGTCGCCTGCGTCAGAGTATTTTTGGGCTTCAAGGAAAGCTTTGGCGAGTAACCTATACGCATCTACATATTTCGGATATACCGTCAAAATGTATTTGCTGTGAGCAGTTGCTTCTTCCAGTTGCCCACGATCGATGAGATTCTCGATTTCCTTTTTATAAATTCGTAAACTAATTTTCGCCATCCCAGAAACCCTCCATCGATTAGTATGCACCAAAGTCGGAGTTTATACAAGTTTAGCACTAAAAATAAAAAAACATGCGGATTTTTTTCGCATGTTTTTTTATCTTTATTCACCGAGATAATCTCGGAGTTTTCGCCGGGTGGTCGGATGACGAAGCCGGCTCAATGCCTGGGCTTCAATTTGGCGAACTCTTTCACGCGTGACACCCATCTTTCGACCTACTTCTTCCAATGTGTAGGCTTGACCATCAAGAAGCCCATACCTTAATTGAAGGATTCGAACTTCCCGAGGGGGAAGGGAATTCAAGACTTCTTCGAGGTGCTCGCGCAGGAGGTTGTATGTAGCGGTCTCATCCGGAGGGGGAGCTTCATCATCTTCGATGAAATCACCTAGGACGGAGTCTTCTTCATCATCCGTTGGGGTTTCCAACGAAAGCGGTCGACGGGCCACTTGGATCATGTTCTCCACTTTCTTGGGAGGAACATCCAGGGCAAGCGCAAGTTCGTCTACAGTTGGATCGCGGCCCAATTTCTGGGTCAACTGGTGTTGGATGCGGAGTAGCTTATTGATCTGGTCACCCATGTGAACGGGAACACGGATTGTGCGTCCCTGATCCGCAATGGCACGGGTGACGGCTTGCCGAATCCACCAGGTGGCGTACGTGCTGAACTTATGTCCGCGGCGATAATCAAATTTTTTCGTTGCACGGATCAGACCGATGTTACCTTCCTGGATTAGGTCGAGGAAAGGTACCCCACGACCCATGTACTTCTTGGCAACGCTTATTACCAAGCGTGAGTTGGCTGTAATGAGATGTTCACGAGCTGCCCATCCATCTTCAATCAATCGACGGAGTTCATGACGGCGCTTGTTGTTAACGTTGCCGCCTGCCAGTTCTTCACGAGCCATTCTTCCCCGTTCGATGCGTTGGGCGAGTTCGACTTCCTCTTCCGCAGTCAAAAGAGGAACCCGCGACACCTCTTTTAGATATAAACCGATGGTATCGTCGGTGTCGATATTTTCGAGGTCATCGAGAACCAATTCCTTGGCAGCTTC
>JBGQAS010000150.1:0-5414 GCA_041494435.1 Anaerolineaceae bacterium
CCATTTTTCCCTGCGAAAACCATGAAGACAACAATTCCAGTCCAGGCGATTGCAGCTAATATGAGGGCGATTAATATCAAAGAGGGTTGGAAAATAAAATCCAGAGACAAGTTTCCACCTGTCAGGTCTGCTCCCATGAATATCCCATCGATAATTTTGATGGGTTGTTCAATCCCATCGATGTACATTTTCCAACCCGGGTAATACACCTCTGATAGTACCAATTGTCCAGGACCCGTAGCATCAATCTTGAAATCATTGGGGGTGGTAGCGATATCGGGAACTGAAAGAATTCCATCCCCAAGAGGTGTGGTTTCACGCTGAACCCAGGCTCGAGGCAGCCATTGCTTGTTTTCATAGATCCGGGTACTGCCCATGTTTTTAACCAGGCTGAGATCTGAAGAAGATAGATCGAATTCACTCAATACAAAACGAACATTCAGCAATCCCAAAAGATGAGCATCCGGGGTATAGGCTGCATTGTCCGTGGCGGTAAGATTGGAAGGAAAATCCGGCATGGTAACACTATAGTGCCTGATGGGGATGCCCGTGGCAGACTCCATGAAATCCACGTAACTCATTAGCATCAATGGATTAATCCCATCTGCCTGTTGGATGCCAAACCTGGCTGCTGTCTGTTCGGGCAGGCTATAAGAAGGGGAGTAAACCCGAAAAACACCGGCCTGTGACTTTAGGAATGCGGCAATATCTGCACCTTCTGCATATACCTGTTGTTCGGGACGGAACTTCAAACCCAGAAAATTCACTCCCAGCAAATCCACGCAAATCAACCCGGCAACTACCATCCCAAGAGTCGCTGGTGCAATCCGCGACTTGTCCCAAAGTAACAGTATTATCAATGTGAGGGTAAATGCCACAATTGACCATAGATATTGAAGTTCCCACTTTTGTGTAACGAAAAGCATACCTATGGATAACAGGATGATGAAAAAGGAAATTCCAATCCATAAACGTTTGAAACCGGTTGCAGGTTTTTTCCCAGCCGAAATAAAAGTTTCGAAGCCATGGGCAAATAAAATCGATCCTGCCATACAAGCCAGGAAATAAAAGCGGGTGGGTACTCGAAGTAGGTTAAAAAACGGAAGACGAAATAAATAGGGTATCAACGGCAGGTTGGTGCCGAGAGAGATCAACAAGCAGATAGCAATAAGAATGGCCCAAAACCAGGTGAGAGACCCCTTTTTATTTTCCCACAGCGCTAAAACAATCAAGAAAAGGGTGAAAACTCCCAGATACACCACCCATTCATGCATACCGCCAATATTGGGAATGAACAGGTTAACCAGATATAAGGATGGAAGCGAAGCCAGCATGTTGTCGGAAGTGGTCATCAAAATGCGCGAACTGAGTTGGGTGAATTCCATGAGAGGCAGCCAGACCGGGGCAGAGATCAATAAAGCCACAACTCCCTGCAACAAACCCCCTCCGACTGTTTTCAACAACCACCGTGAATTTGCCTTGGATGGTAGTGTTTTTCGATTCATCACTCCCGCTACTAGCGCATACGCCACCCAAAGAAGTGCAGCGAAGGGTGCCCAAATGGGATTGCTAAGGATGATTACTCCAAAAACAATTCCGGGAAAAAGAATCCGCTTCCAGGCAAACCCTGAAAGAATGTATTCTTTCTGGGCAAACAATAACCAGGGTGTCCAGCACACGGCTATCAACAGGGTGTAATGTCCCGCTCCAAAATGCGCCCAAAGTTTAGGCATGAGTTCAAAAACTACCCCACCTGCCAAAGAAGCGAAATCTGAAAGCCCCTCCCGCCTTAAGAAAAGTGTCATCCCACTCCCTGCAAGGATCAGGTGGAAGACAAGGATTAAATTGAAACTGGCGGCTGACGGGATAAGGTTGGGCAGCCACGTGGGCAGATACCACAACCCGGATTGGGTATCTGCGGCAAACGGAAATCCCGAGAGAATGGTGTCTGACCAAAGGGGGAGTGTATGGTATTGAAAAACCGCATGGTGGATTTGCAAGGCGTTGGAATAAAAGGTGGCGGTCAGGTCCGAGAAAGTCGAATAATCCCTCATGTAGGCGAACTGGTTGATCACAGGTGCGAGGGCAACCAGTGGGATAAGCAGGATCAGCCAGCACCACAGTTTCTTTTTCATGGGTTGGAATTCACCGACAAAATCTCCACCTGCCCCGAGGAAAATGCAACCGGGAGTTGATCGAGAAAAACTGGATGACCGAGTGCCATCTCCCGGGGACCCCAGAAAATGTATCGGATGTTCTCATCTACGACATAACGAAGCATTTGCAGGGTATCCCAGTTTCCGCTGAAAAAATCGATCACGTTTTGATTTTTTTGCGCTGCAAAGGTGGTCTCAAAGGGATGACCGTAGATCACCCGTCTGCCGGTGATTGCCGGGATCAAGTTACCCGTTTCCGGTGCACCTAGGATGATATCGCTGTTTTGTGTGTGAGTTTGAATCCAGGAAAAGGCAACAGCTTGATCTTGTGTGTAGGCCAGGTCGGGGTTGTGCTGCGCCACCGAGGTCAACCCCAACACGATGATCACAAGGTTTGTAGGTATCATCAGCGCAAACAGCAGGATGGTGGAAATATTTCGCCACCTGATGGATTTGAGCTCCTGGATGCCGATCACGACCAGGGCAGCTACTGGAATACTCAACCCAACCATGAAGCGGCGTTGCAGGTTGAAGGGCAGATAGGTGAGGATAAATCCTGCCAGGGTCCACACGACCAGCAGACGGGTAGTACGGGTTGTTTTATTGCGCAAACTGAAAATGATCCCCATAACCGCAAAAATCAATCCGGGCAGAAAAGCGATGAGCAGGTCGATGATAGCAGGTGCGGGGGTTAAGTTTTGGGCGTTCCATTCCGCGAAGACGGGATCGACCTTGACGATGAAATATTGATAGAAAAGAACGGGGATTCCCCCCACAAAAATGAAAAGGCTGTTCCAAACCAATAATTTCTTTTCCTGGACCAGAAGCCATAGTTTTACCACTGCGATGATCACCAACGTGACCACCACGGAAAACGGGGAAAGATTGGCGAGGACAAAACCAATCAAAAGGAAAATTGGTTGGAATGGTTTTTCATCTTCGAGCAGGATCTTGCGCAAGGTGAACAAGATCAATGCAAGCGAAAGAGGAAAATGTGGATTGGTGAAGGAAGAGAGGAATGTGTAGGCTTCAGGCACTACCAAATCCGCGGAGAGCCTGCCAATTCCCACTGCCAACCAACCCAACCCGGAAAACAATGTGGCAACGAGGAAGGCTTTCCATGACAGATTCTTATCGTCCGGGAAAAGCGTCCGACAGCATTTACGCAATTCCACCAGTAGGTAGAGCGCGCATAGGATTCTTGCGATGTGAAAAACTAAAATATTCGGCAGCGAGAGTAAGGCTGCAAGTTTTCCCAGTAGAAGGTAAAAAAGGAAAAGGTACGCACCCTGCCCTGGTTCAGCGGTATAAGGCAGGGTGGACTTCCAATCTCCGCGTGCGCCTTCGACCATTTTTGCCAGGTAGGAATTTCCATCAAGGGGGTTATACAGGAAGCCGTTGAAAACATACCCCTGCCCGGCAATTCCCATGGCGAAGAGAAAAGGCAATGCCACAACCAGCAGCACGACGCTGATCAGGATGACACTGCGCCAATCCATTTTCATGATGGCTATAGTTTACTGTTTTTCCCCCGCTCGAGCAAATTTGGAGATCCGAGTTCCCTTAAGACCAACCTTCCACGGCAAGGGCATCATGCAGTTCATCCTGGTGTTGCCTGCATCTTAGTTCCAGCTTACTGGACTCGGCATGAGCCTGGCTGTAAGGCATCCCTTTTCCCATTTGATTGAATTCATGCAATTCATGCAATAAAACAAAACGGCGTTCATTTTCTTCAATGGCATCATCTATCCAGACCTCGTCCTTGGGTACAAACTCATACACGTGATAATGCCCGCCTTCGGTAAAATCGCGGTCGAAAAGGCTGCGCACCAAGCGCCCATCCACCACCCAGACGCTCACCCCATTTTCCAACTTTTTCCATAAGGATAAATGAACGACACTCAAGTCGGGAAGACCCTTTGAATCCAGCAAGATTTTGCGATCGTCCTTGGCTTTACGTCGATGCTGCAATTCGATCTTATCAGCCGCAGTGATCGCATCATCATAGCTTGTGCCTTCTTTCATCAAGTTATATTCTGTAAACAGATGATCGATGAAAAAGGAGTATTCCTGGTCCTGGGCTTCCTGGTCGATCCAAAATTCATCCACGGGGATATAAGTAAACCGATAATGTTGACCAAAATTGGTGAATTCCTCGTCGATATTCTTCCTCACGTATTCTCCATCCACGAGCCAGATCTGGATGTTTTTACGCCAAGCATATTTCCGGACGTACGGAGGTTTGAGTTTTTCCGCCATAATTTTCCTCTCACTTATTTCCAGCAGGAAAAGAAGGATATTATCTGCCGGTGAATGAACTCAACAATTCTTTTTCATAATAACAAGAAAGTATATAAACTTCATATTAGAAATAATGTTCTATTGCAATTATTCTTGACCCTCCTGCTCTGAAATGCTATAGTTTAATTAACTTAAATTTTCAATTCGCATCGATTGTTACGAACAAGGGTTAAACAATTCAGTAACATCCTGAGGGTAGACCAATGCCTATTATTACTCTGACAACCGATTTTGGCTATCGCGACGGTTTTGTGGGGACAGTTAAGGGAGTCATCCTGGGAATTGTCCCTGATGTCCAGCTTGTCGATCTGACCCACTCCATTGCCCCCCAAAATATCATGGAAGGCGCCATGGTCCTTTGGCGCGCAGCTCCCTTTTTCCCTCCAGGAACTGTTCACCTTGCTGTGGTCGATCCGGGGGTAGGCACCTTGCGCCGCCCGTTGGCTGCCAGCATTGGAGATCAATACTTTGTGGGACCGGATAACGGTCTCTTCACCCCACTCATGGAAGAAGCTGAAAAAAGAGGTGAAGATTCGTTATTCATCAATTTAAACAACCCAAAGTACTTTCTTCCCAAGGTCAGCTATACATTCCATGGGCGTGATATTTTTGGTCCCATTGCTGCCCACCTGGCTAAAGGGGTGAAATTGGAGGTACTTGGCGATAGGATCATGGATCCAGTCCGAATAAAAATGCCCAAACCCGAAATAACAACCGAGGGCTGGATCGCCCATATCACCGTCGTGGATGGGTTTGGCAACCTGACTACTGACTTGCCAGCCAAGGATGTGATCGATAAAGGAAAAGTTGAATTCATATTTTCCGGAAAAACCATCCACGGTTTGGTGGAATCCTATGGCATTAAGCACCCCGGTGACCTGATTGCACTTGTTGATAGCGAAGATTTCATTGAACTGGCTATTGTCAACGGCAGCGCTGCACAAACCTTGAAGGCCA
>JBGQAS010000369.1:0-2710 GCA_041494435.1 Anaerolineaceae bacterium
CAGCCAGCAGCTAGGATAAGAGGTAGAGCAATATGCACAGTCAACCAGGGCATCTTTTCCCCGGCGTAACTAAAAGCCAGTAAACTGACAATGGTAAAAAAGGAAAGGATTAAAAGCACCGGGATGCGATTTTCCGGTTCGCTGGTAGATAATGAAGGAGGATCTGTGACAACTGGTCTTCGAGAAATGCTTTGTTCAGGAAGATCCTTTTCAGCGTCTTTGACTTGTTTCGCAGGAGAAATCCCAGCCAACTGAGTGAACAGCCAGTGCTTGAATCCGTAGATCAAGGCAATGATGAACCCTACGGCAGGAAGGAACTCATACATGGGTATCTGGATCAGAGCGTAGTAGTACCAGGGCTGACCTCCGCGGTTGACAGATTGTTGTGCTAACCAGTAACCCAATGATCCTACGATCCCGGTGAAGAAACCCTGTCCGTTGGTGAAAAAGGTGGTGTAAAAGACAATGAAGATCCCATAGAATAGGATGGCATTTTGTAACCAAAATCCAAAATTCCAGATGATTCCAATAATTACTGCCACAATGATCATCAGCCCAAGGAAAATCCCCGTGTGCAGGATCCCCGCGTTCGTATAATCGAGTGGATTCCAGCCAATCATTTTCACGGGTAAAGCAGCCAATTGAGGAAGGATCAGACTTCCGCTGACTACCAGCATATCGAAAATTCTCTTGGCTCGCGAATCTTCATTCCCCACAGCTTTTTTTAATAGATTAACAATGAAAACTAAGGCACCTAAAGCCCCGATGAATGTGATGAAAATGAACAGTTGGATTAGGCTGAGCCCCAAGACAAGGGTCGCTTGAGTCGCCCAGGTTACCGGTAGATCATTTGCGGTGACATGTCCATTCCAATAAACCGAAAGGACAATGGAGATGCCTAGTAAAACTGCCATCAACCCGATCAGGATGATTCCCAGGATGGGTTGGATTTCATTTTTCCACTTGATCCTCTTGAATTCAAAGACAAAAAGAAATGCCAGGAGAATAAGTAATTCTGCCGTCCAGATGTAGGATGTTTCCTTGGTTATGAAATGCATCACCAGGCTACCGATGAGGAGAAAAATGGAAAATTTGTCCCCTTTATCCAGGTAGCGCAGCACGGAATAGATCATCACCGTCCCAAACAACATAATAAACGCTTCATTCCGGGTGTAACGTCCATAAAAGAGCATATAGGGAGAAATGGTGAAGAGGAAACCGGCCAGGAGACTCCCCCCTTTGCCCAGGTAGCGGCGAAAGGCGAAAAGAACAAAAATTACAGCTGTAGTACTTAAAAGCACGGCAGGTACACGCGAGCTGAAATCGCTATCCCCAAGCAAGAAGTAACTTAATGCAACCACGTGAAACTGGAAAGGGCCGTGGGTAACTGGGTCGTGCCGGTAACCGAGGCCGCTGTAGAGGTCGAAGGAAGGGACAACGTGGTTGACCTCGTCATGTGACATGACTCTCGTTCCCACGTTATACAACCGGCTAAAAAGTGCCAGAGCAATGATGACAATCGCCAGAAGGTTTTCAACGGTTACTTTGGGCAGCCAATCGGAAACCGAACGGTCTAACCAGGATCCAGTTTTTTCTCTAGGCATGTTCTTTTACCCCGGAAAAGAATGAAATTACATTTTGATAAACTTTGAGCCGTATAAGCAAGGTTTGAGAGATTTTATTTTCAAGCACAAGGTGTCCTTACTGTGCAGGCGTATTGAAATAATTATAGACGGCGTTGGAAAGTTGCGCGACGAGTTGGTTCACCGGGTCGAACAAAAGCTGAGTCGGCTGGTACATATAAACTGTCATCATGTAATCCCCCCCGCTCGTGAAGATGATTCCAGCATCGGAAATTGAGTGCATCAACCCATCAGCTTCAGTGATCCAACCGTGCTTATGAGCAATGTGAGTCCCATCCGGCAAGCCAGCTTCAAGAAGCACCCCGATTTTATTCTTCAACAGGTAATTGATCATGGATTGACATTCTGTTTGGGAGATTTGCCCGGGAAAAACGACCGCTAATGTCCCTCCCCCGGTTTGCGCACATTGATAAATATCCTCGAGCAACATTCCAATGTCCTCGGGTGTGGTTTGGTTGTACGAATCGGGATTAGTGTTCACATCCGTTCGTAAATTGGCTTCTGTTTTCTGTGACCGTAGTCGAGGAGCTCCATTATAGAAGTATCCAACGATAAAGGTGTTTTTCAAACCCAGTTTTTGCATGTCATCAGTAACCGTCAAAGGACCGTTATAAAAGTCCAACACATCCTGCATTAAAGTGTCAGTGGCGGTATTATCCGAACGGTCGATCATCTGGCTCAATTCCTGGCTGATGGTTGCTGGGGTTGGTTCTGACGTTCGCTTGAAGATCGATATCATGACCGGGATTTTGATGGAGCTGGCCGCTGTAAAGGCAATATTCATCGGAAGGTCTTCACCCTGGTCATAGGCAAAATGGATATCCTGGCCGGTGCTTAAATCCTGGACATACACTTCGGATAAGCCATCAAAACCTGAAAGATCGATGATTTGTTTGAGGAGGACTCCCAGGTTTTGAAAAGACGTGCGGGGAGGTGCAGAGTTCATGATGGTCAGGTTGACCACGCGGTGGTTGGGTGATTTGAGGGCATCCTGCACCTGGACCACAGCCCGGTCAATGTCCAGCACCTGGCCGGTTCTTCCGGGCTGAAAGCTCGCACTCCCCGGG
>JBGQAS010000102.1:0-6657 GCA_041494435.1 Anaerolineaceae bacterium
GGCATTCTGACGCGCCGTCCGGGCGGCCTCTCCACCCGGGTTGAGGAAGCGGACATACTCGGTGGCAAGGGAGCCGCTGAGGGTTTGCACGCCGGCGGGGAAGTAGACGTTGTGCTCCGTCGTAATAGCAGCGGGGACGGTGATGGGAACGCCACCAATCGTGTCGATCATCGCGGCGACCTGATCCATCTGCAAGGCGACATAATTGGTGAAGCCGACGTCAAAATCCTCCATCATCACTTGCGCCATCACCCTGGCGGCAGCGGCATTCGTCTGCGTGGAGGTGCCTGAAGCAGCCTGGCGGGCATAGTAGAAGATGAGCCCCAAGGGAGCCTGGGGATGACTGGGGTTATTGAGCGCGACAGCCGGGACGACGAGAGCACGCGGGAAGGTGACAGAGGTGATCTTCTGCACGTCAAAATCAACCTTGAAGATCCGGATCGAATCTGCACCATAGGGAGGCACACCAAAAGAGGTATCGGACCCCAGGAAGAGGATGGTCATGGTGCCGGTTTGCCCGCAGACGGGTGCTGCGACAGGAGCGGCGGTGGGCAGCGGTACATCCACAACCGGGACAACATCCACAGCGGCGGACTGGGTGGAAGTTGGCAAGTTCAAAGCCGGGGCAAGGGGAGCTCGATAAATCCCCCGAATGATCAAATATCCGCCGAGCAGGACGACAACGGCAAGGACACCCAACAAAACGGGGATCAATAGACTCTTCTTGTTCATTACTGGTTTCTGATTCATTTCTTACTCCTTTTCCAAAATCGATGCTTTCAATTGGCTCCATCACGACGGAGCAGGACCCAAGCGGTACGGACCATGATATACACATCCACCCAAACGGACCAGTTCATGACATACCTTACATCAAATGCAGTGCGCGTGGCAAATGAGGTGTGATTGCGCCCCGAGATCTGCCACATGCCGGTGATGCCCGGAAGGACACGCACGTAATGCTGAAAGTTGGGACCATACATTTCGCGTTGGTTGACCATGATGGGACGGGGACCGACGAGGCTCATTTCTCCAATGAGAACATTCCCCAACTGGGGCAGCTCATCCAGGCTGAAGCGGCGCAGGAAACGCCCAAAGCGGGTGATGCGCGGATCGTCCTTGAGCTTCTGGAACTTATCCCACTCAGCGCGGCGATCGGGATATTTTTGCAGGTAGGTGTTGAGGACGTTGGCGGCGCCCCGATACATGGTGCGGAACTTGAGCAGGCTGAACTCTCGACCACCTTTGCCCAGCCGGCGCTGACGGTAGAACACTCCGCCCGGAGAATCGAGAGCAATCACCAGCGCGATGCAGCCCAAAATCGGGGAGATCATCAGCAGCCCCAACCCCGCGATAAGGACATCGATCACGCGCTTCTCGATCTGAGCGGAGCGATCCATGAGCGTATGGCTTACCTCAAAGCTAAGCATGGCGCCATATTCGCGCACGGTGACCCCGCCCAATTCATCCCCGGAATCGGCAGGGTTCACCATCACCACCCGCTCGAACAGGTCGCGGAAGATCTCACGGATGGCGGAAAACTCATCCATCTTCTCGTAAACCACCATGACGATGCGAATGTTCGAGACCGCATTCATTTTGCGGAGACCCCGGATAAGATGGTCCCGCTCACCGGCAGTAAGATCGCCAACCCGCCTGCTGAGGGTGATGGTCACTTCGGGTTTGAGCCCGATCTTGGGATAGCTGCGGTAGTAGGAGGTGAGGTGCTCAACTTCACGCGCATTACCGACGATGGCAACCGGTTCGCCCCATATCCCCGCCATGGCCATGAAATGGCGAATGACAGTGCGGTTGAAGGGAACAGTGACGATACCGAGCAGCCAGGTAAGACCGAGAACCAGGCGCGAGAACTCACTGCTGACCTTGAACACAAAAGTACCTGCGATGATCACGAGGGTGAGAATGCTGATGGCAATGGTGGTATTGCGGAACTGCTCGACCGCGCTGAGACCCGTGGCAGGGTACAACCCGCGGAGGGCAGCGGATAAAATGAACACCGCGATGTATGCAGGCACCCAAACGAACGAAGACAGCGTCATGGGTCCCAGGAATACCCAGCGGATGGCACCAGCCAACAGCACCGCGGTGAGGATGCCGGTAACATCGGATGCGAGCATCGCCAGCACCATGCGGGAGTGAGCCGAGATAGCTTCTCTTCTTGGCGCGGCTGCTTCTAACTTTGTATATACACTTTCGGCGTTTTCCATATATCCCCTATGAAGAACAAGCTATGACGAAACATTCAAGTAACCTCTCCGTGAAACAAAAGTCTTACCTGCTCTCTCAGAACTAACAGGATAAACCACAGATTATAGAGAAGATAGCGTTTCCACAAGCGGCGAGGTTCCAGAAGAAAACGGTACAACCACTCCAACCCGGAATTCTGCATCCAGCGCGGGGCACGCGCCTTGACCCCAGCGAGAATATCAAATGCCTGTCCCACCCCCAACATCACAGGCACGTTCAGCTTGCCAGCATGCTCGAACATCCAAGTTTCCTGCTTGGGGCAACCCAACCCCACCCAGAGGACATCTGCTTTAGTAGCATTAATTTCCGCTATCACCTGATCATCTTCAGAAGGTGTCATAGAGCGAAAAGGTGGTGCGTACATACCGGCGAAAGTTATTGAAGGAAATTGAGCTTGCAAAGCAGAGAGCACCTCGGGGGTGCTTCCATATAAGTAATGTCGCCAATGTTTACCAGGTTCTTCGCTCATAGCTTTAAGCATCAACCCCGGACCATCCGCGCGAGATTTGAGAGGAAAGCCACGCCAACGAGCCACAACCACCAGTGGCATGCCATCAGGTATGACCAAAGATGCCGCCTGTACAGCCCGAGCAAGGTTCTGATTCTGACGGCTTTCCATGAGCACATGCGTATTGGCGACAACCACAATGTGACCAGCGCTACGTGAACGGATCCATTCACCCATTTGCTGCAGAATTTGCGAATGGGAAATAGGATTCACTTTTGTTTTGATGAGATTGAAACTTGCCAAATTAGGTTGACCCACCCCGAAAAACTTTCTTTATTGCTGAATTACTTCTCTCAAAATCTCAAAATACCTTTTTCCAACAACTCCGGGTGCATATTCTTTGACTTTCTTCTTGTTATTATGACCCATTTTTGCGCATAAATCAGGATCTGTTAGAAGCTTTTCAATTGCACTAGCCAATTGCTTTGGCTGTCTTGGATTCACAAAAAGGCAATTTTCACCTTCCACAAAACGATCAACCGCTCCACGAATATGAGTGGTTACAATTGGCAATTCAAAATCCATAGCTTCCACCAAAACCAAAGGGAACCCCTCGCGCCAAGATGGCAAAACAAAAATTGAAGCTGAACGATACGCCTCCTTCAATTCGTTCCCTGAAAGATAACCCGCCAAAACAACCTGGATATTTAATCCAGATTCATCAATTTCCATCTTAAGTTTTTGCTTATCTGGCCCATCTCCGACGATTAAGAGATTGAAAATATTTTTTTTCTTCACA
Organism: Anaerolineaceae bacterium; assembly: GCA_041494435.1. Classification (GTDB taxonomy): domain Bacteria; phylum Chloroflexota; class Anaerolineae; order Anaerolineales; family Anaerolineaceae; genus JBGQAS01. The sequence continues at coordinate 3,516 of JBGQAS010000102.1, forward strand.
ATTTTCAAAGCCTCGATAAGATCAAAAATTCCTTTTTCCTTCACCAGCCTGCCAACAAATAATATCGTTGGAATTTTAATTTTGTTTTTCTTACTACTGGGTTTGTTTTGTTCAATGTATGGATTATCAACAAAGTAATACTGCCTAGTAGGATAGAACGAAGACCATTCATTAATCTCTTCTCTAGAAAAGAGAAAAACCGCATCACACAGATCTAATATTTTTCTGGTAAAAAGCTTCATCAAAGTAGAACCTGGGGATATCAACTTCTTTGAAAAAGTTCCGTGAAAATGCATCACAATTTTGGGACATAGCTTTCGAGTTGAAATTAATAAGGGCAAATCCCGCAATATCGCCTTCCAATTATGGGTTGTGGTAACTATCATCAAATCAGGATGGAAAGATAAAAGCTTTTGTTTGATTACTTGGATATCCTTCGGACGTTGGGTAATTTTTTGTATTAACGATTCATTTTCGCTATGCGCTGACCAAATCGAAGTTTCGACAATATTTCCTTGACCATTCAATTGAGAAATCATAATCGGTGAAAGCTTTGGCAACGGACCATTTATTGTAGGATGAGCTACTAACAATAGAATCTTCATAACTAAAGATTATTATTTATAGCTTTGTAAAAACCCTGAGAAAGATTGTTTGCAGATTTTTTCCATGAATATCCAGTAGCTTTTCGTAAAGAATTTATTGACATCTGTGAAAACCTTTTCCGATTCAAATAGGCTTCTCTTAAAGCCTTTTCGAAGTCTTCTACTTCGGCTGATTCTGCCCAAATAGCTTCATCTTTATCAAGAATATCCATATGGCATGAAATTCTGGTAGCTAAAATAATCAATCCTGATGCTAAATATTCAAAAAGCTTAATTGGGCTAGATACACGAAATTGGATTTCATCAGGAAAAGGTAACACCCCGACTTCCGACTTTGCCAACGCTTGAGGAATTAATTCTGGCGTCACTGTAGAAAAATATTTTATTCCAGAATTCATCCTTTTCGAAAATTCAATAACTTCATCCTTCAAAGGTCCATCCCCAAAGAGATCAAGGGTTACATCGACACCTTTGGTTCTTATATTAATAATAGCTTGACATAATTCTCTGATATGCCGTTCACTTGCCAAAGAACCAATATATATTAACCGCAGAGGATCACTTTCAGAACCCCATTGCCTGGTGCGTGATGATTCTTTGAACATCTCTACATTTACACCTGAAGACCAAAAGCAAACTATTTTTGATAATGGAATCTTGAGCACATCAGCCATTCTTCTGGTAATAACAGTTTGAAAATCAGAGAATAATGACCCATGCTTATTTACCCATAAATAATATTTAGCCCGGAATCTAAGTTTATTTGTTGAGTAGCTCATTGGCATGGTTCTAGTATCAAATATAAAAATTGGCATTTTTCTTCTAAGGACTCTTTTAAGTAATAAAATTGGACTAAGAATTACAGCAGACTCATGTCCAAAATAGATAATTTGTGCATTTTTAATATTCTTTAAAAGGAAAAAAGATACTCTCAAATGATAAATTAATATCCCAACAAGATAAGCATTTGGCTTTGTAAATGAAATTATAGAAATTCCTTTTTGGTTTTGTTCGAATATCCATTTTTGATTTTCATCTGAACTAATTAATTTAATATCCCAACCCTCTGCTTTTAATTCTTTCGCCATTTCTAGCCATGTTGCCCGATCTAAGGTTTTTTCAAGTGATCCTGGATAAACCCAGTAGATAGTTTTAGATGCCATTCTGAGTTTCTACACTATTTTTTTTTGAATAATGCATCACAATTCCCCACATTAGCCAATAGAAAGGCATAGACCCTGGCAGTGTCCAAGAAGTGTTATACCATAACCAGATTGGCCAAAAAAACGAGAATAATAGTGTTGCATATCCTATAGAAACAAGATAAGGTACAGACCATGTGTTAATTAAACGAATACATCTAAATATTGTGAAAACCCAAAAAATGAAAAGACAAACTAATCCCAATACCCCCATTTCACCAAGAAAAACTACCAAACTGGAACCAGTAGACAATCCTAAATCCCCGCCTAATAGCTGGATGCCCGCGGAACCGAGGCTTTTACTTTCACCACGCGAACCAATACCGTCACCAAAGGTAAGCCGCATTTCATCCCGTGAAATCATTTTCCAAACATACTGCACAGCAAAATTACGGCCCATATCATATCTACCATTTTTATCCAAAGATAAAAATGTGGTATATCGGGAAATGAACGAAGAATCAGTTATTTGTTTCCAAAATGGTATTGAATTTGATTGGCTATAGCTTAGTTTATCAATGACCTTGGGAAAAATAATGATTACAACAAAAATCACAGAAAAACCATATAATATTTTTTTGTCTAATTTATAACGAAAGTAATATAGGAAAACAGAAACAAACAAAATTAAAATCGATGCGAAAAAAAACAATTTCATTTCGCCAAATGCACTGGAAACAATTCCAATAGCTAGGGTCACTAATAAACCAATTGGTCTCCTCTGTGAAATCCATTTCCCCGCAAAATAGATAATAATGATCAATAGAACAAAAATAAGTTTTCCTGTTCCATTTTGATAAAAAGTACCAGCGAGATTATCCCCACTAGGAATGCCCGACAACCATTGAGCAAATTGTACAAAGATCTCAATAAATAATAGTGAATAAAAGATTTTTTCAATTGTTCGGTTTTGTCTTTGCGAAAACTTTTCTTCGCTAAACACAACCCCAATCAAAGGATATCGTAGAAATAGCCACAACCCCCAAAGAGTTGTTAGTAATTGTTGTCTATTTGATATCGCGACTGTAACAGTTATGATCGAGATAATAAGTAGAAATATGTCGTACGAATAAACCCTCCGATTCATTAGCTTTCGAAACAAATAAACAATAATAATGAATAAATTAACCACATAAGATATCCACCTTATCTCTTGTGGAAGGTGCAAGGATGAAATCAAAATAGGAGAAAAGATATCAAATAAAGCAATAAAAATAATTAGGGCAAACATAATTGGTTAACTATTCGTATTGAAATTAATCGGCTTCATTCCAAAAGAGAATTCTATGTGAGAAATTTGACATTCGAAGTACTTGCAGTAAATTCCCGAGTCTA
>JBGQAS010000065.1:0-8033 GCA_041494435.1 Anaerolineaceae bacterium
AGCTTCATCCAATATCGTTTCCACGGGTTGTGCCTGGTTGTAAGCCAGTTGGGCAAGTTGGTTGGCAGATGAGAGCATCCTCCTGCGGATGGAGAACTGTTCCACCATCTGGGCATAAGCTTCCGCGTGCATGGAAGTGGGGGTCTGATTCAAAAGACTGGTGAGGTAAGCGGATCCACCCACTTCATTCAACTGACCGGATTGTTCCAATTCCTGGTTCACGGTGAGGAAATCTATGGGATTGCGCTTTTCATGCAAGTGGATGAAGGCTTCCCAGATCCAACGATTGCGGATGATGTAAAAATCCTCGGGGTTAATGATCTGGGCGACTTCAAAATAGGAATCGGGGTTGAGCAGCACAGCTCCCAACACCGCTTCTTCGGCTTCACGGCTGTGAGGCAACCCCTGGGTTTCGATAGAGGAATTATCGGTAATCGGAATCAAGTCGCTCATAATATTCCCTGTTTTCAGTTCTTGGTCTTATCCTCATCCGGAGGTTCGGGTTCCTCGGGCGGGTTGCTGTCTTCATCGTCAGGTTCCAGACCTTCCAGGAATTCTTCAAAAACAGAAAGTCGGTCGGTATCAGATTCCGGACCCGGCGCCTTGGGTGCTCCATTTTCACCGGAAGACGTGGGAGGTTCCAGGAATTCATCCAGCAGCAAATCCCGTTCAGGGGCGATGCCTACCTTTTCCATCATGCTGGCGGTAACCTGGATGGGGGCATGATAGCGCGCAGCCATGGCAATGGCATCCGAGGGACGGGAGTCGATTTCGAAAGTTTTATCTTCCGCTTCGATGATCAACCGACCGTAGTACACGTCCTCTTTAAGGGAAGTGATCTCGATATGCATCAGACGGGCATCCATCGCGGTCAGGATGTTCTTGATCAGATCATGGGTTTGCGGGCGGGCTACTTCGATTTCCTGAAGAGCGATCGTGATCGATTCAGCTTCATAGGGGCCGATCCAAATGGGCAAATACCGTTCAGCGTCCTTTTGCTTCAGCATCACGATGCGTTGCGCATTCGTCAGGCTGATACGGATGCTATCCACCACGGCTTCCACCAGAACAGGATTCTTTTCGCTCATCGTTTAGGGTAAAACTATTCTATCATGTCGAAAGACACCCTGCAACTTAACGATATTTTAGGATTGTTTTTGAGGATTCAATCTTAAAAAATCCTTGACAGGGCGAAAAATCTTTTAAGGTATAATACACGCAGGTTACTTGCAGTTCCCGGAGATAGGCAGCCCCACACCCAGAAAAATGGGGGACAAACCGGGTAAAGTTGAAAGCTGAACTTTGGGAGAGAAAACCACTCGGATTTAACGTCATGGTATCAAAAGCCAGCATATTACTTATCGAAGGCAAGCACACCGATCGTCCCTCCTTTTTAAATGGACTGATTAAAAAAGGTTTCAGGGTCAGCAGCGTCCCGAATGGAACAGCTGCCATGGAACATCTTGCTGAAGAAACCCCCAACATCGTGGTGATCGATGCCGCTTCGATGCGCACCAGCGGAAAACGCATTTGCCAATCCATACGCGAGAACACACGCAAACTGCCCATTATCCTCATCCTGCCGGAGGATTCAACACCTGACGCCAATATGGATGTGGATTCGACTCTTATCCTGCCTTTCACACCCCAGAAGCTTTACAACCGCATTCGTCCGTATCTTCCGGTTCGTGAAGCAGACCTGATGAAAACCGGACCCATCGAGCTGGATATCAAACAGCGACTGGTTCGCTGTCACGGCGAACAAGCTCGGTTAACGCCCCGTTTGGTTGTCTTGCTCCGGTTCCTGATGGAGAAACCGGGCGAAGTCATTTATCGCGAGGATTTGTTCAAGAAAGTTTGGGAAACGAATTACACAGGCGATACGCGAACCCTGGATGTGCACATCAGCTGGTTGCGCCAGGCAATAGGAGATGATCCACGCGAACCGCAATTGATCAAAACTCTGCGCGGGGTAGGGTACCGCCTTGACATAGATGAATAAAAAAACCGGAGCTTTCACTCCGGTTTTTTTATTGTCCCGTTGAAAAGACCTATTTGATTAGCGTAACGAGAGTCAATAGCAACCCGCCGGCGATAACGCTTGCCAATTGCCCTGCTGTATTGGAACCCATGGCATGCATGATGATGAAATTATCCGGGTCGGCTTCAAGCGCCATTTTTGCAGAGAGCCTGCCCGCCATGGGGAAGGCGCTGATGCCGCAAGCCCCAATGAGGGGATTAATCTTCCCATGGGTGATGGCACACAACAGTTTTCCGAATAACAATCCAGCCACTGTATCCAGGATGAACGCTAGGAAGCCCAAGCCCAGAACAGCCAGGGTGGTCCAATCCAGGAACTTATCTGCGGTCATAGTGGCACCGATGGTGAGCCCGAGGAAAAGGGTCGCAATATTGATAATCTCTGTCTGAGCTGATTTGCTCAAGCGATCCACTACACCGCAGGTGCGAAGCAGATTGCCCAACATGAGGGCTGCAATCAAAGGAGCTGCCTGGGGTGCAATGAGTGAGACGATAAATGTTACCGCCACAGGGAATACAATAAGCGCCAAGCGTGAAACGGGTTTCTCAGCGTACTCCATCCGGATTTGCCGTTCTTTTTTGGTGGTCATCCATTTCATAATGGGGGTTTGTATGACGGGAATCATACTCATGTAGGAATAAGCTGCCACTGATATCGGACCAATCAGCTGTGGAGCGAGTTTCGAGGATACAAAGATGGCGGTCGGACCGTCAATCGCACCGATGGAACCGATGGCAGCGCCCAGGTTCACATCCTTGAGCAGCAAAGTCGCCAGGATCAGGGTGCCATAGATGCCAAATTGCCCAGCTGCTCCTAGGATAACCATGCTTGGTTGAGAGAGCAGGGGGGAAAAATCAATCATCGCGCCAACACCGACGAAGATCAACAACGGAAAGATCTCGGTTTCAATCCCGGCTTTGTACAGGTAATAGAAAAGGCTGCCTTGCGTATAAGCGGACATGCCCAGGTTGGCAAGGATGCAGCCAAAACCGATGGGGATGAGGAGGACGGGTTCAAATTCCTTGGCGATGGCAAGGTAGATGAGCACACTTCCCACCACGATCATGACCAGGCTCTTTCCCCAGACCGGGGCGGAGACGAGGATCTGCTGCCACAATGTTTGGAATTCCATGGGGTACCTGGATTATTCCTTGTACGTAATTAAAGCCTGGCTATGTGCAACGTGATCGCCGACTTTCACCTTGATTTCACCGATTACACCGTCGCGATTGGAGCGGATGGAATTCTTCATTTTCATGGCTTCCAAAACGACCAATTCCTGTCCTTTTTTCACAGACTCGCCTTCCTTGACGGAGATCAACACGATCACGCCCGGGATGGGAGCTGTGATGGCGCCCGTGGGTGCAGCACCGGTAGATGCTGCAGCCAGTTTAGCAGCAGGAGCCGGGCTGGTTACAGGAGCGGTGGCTGGAGCAGCGACAGGAACAGTCTGAACAGCCGCAGGGGCGGCAACCATGCGGGGCATTTCTTCCGGCCAAACTTCAAAAGTTTGTCCATCGACGGTTGCCAGGATGGGTCGGGTGTTGAGATCTACCACGTTCACTTCAAAAGTCTGGTTTTCGATTTTTACTTTAATATTCATGGTTATTCACCTCGTGGTTTTCGGCTGAATGCCTGATTGTGTGCGTTGATTTGTGACATGCGGTGGACGACTTGCCAGGCGTGGGTTGCTTCCAAAGGTCGTTGGAATTGGGCACTGCTGGTCCCGGTGCTCAAAGCGACGGATACCGCCGCGACAGCTGCCTGTTTGCGCAGGTTTAACGCTTTCGCCACTGCGGTTGCCACCGCTACACTTTTGATTTTGATATCGCTGGTTGCGATTGGGGTGGCAGATTCCGGTTGAGTTTCGGGTTCTTCTTTCTTCCCCTTTTCAGGCATCCATTTCACGAAAAGAATCATCATCCCCCAAATGATGAGGATGCCCAGAAAGGTTAAACCCATGCCCACCAGGGTGATCCATAATGCTCGGGTAATTTCGCTCACTGCATTCTCCTGGTTTTCCTGGCTTAAACCGGCATGTTGCCGTGCTTGCGCGGCAGGCGGGCTTCGTATTTATCTTTAAGGAACTCGAGGGCCTTGATGACCTTGCTGCGTGTCTCGCGGGGTTCGATGACATCATCCACGAAGCCAGCTTCAGCAGCAGCATAGGGATTGAGGAATTGCTTGCGATACTCATCGGTCAGGCGGGTGCGTTCCTTATCCGGTTCCTTGGATGTCTCGATCTGCTTGCGATAGAGGATGTTGGCAGCACCCTCAGGTCCCATGACGGCAATCTCAGCGCTCGGCCAGGCATAGCAGATATCCGTACCCAGGTACTTGCTGCTCATCACCACGTACGCTCCCCCGTAGGCTTTGCGGGTGACGATGCTGATCTTGGGGACGGCAGCTTCCGAATATGCATAGAGTAGTTTGGCTCCGTGACGGATGATGCCATGGTGTTCCTGTCCCACACCGGGGAGGAAGCCCGAGGAATCGACAAAGGTCACCAGGGGAAGATTGAAGGCATCGCACATGCGCACGAAGCGGGTCATTTTATCGGCAGCGTCGATATCGATGACGCCCGCCATCACATTAGGTTCCTGGGAAAGGATACCCACGCTGCGACCATCCATGCGGGCAAAACCCACAATGGCATTGCAGGCAAAAGTGGATTGAAGTTCCAGGAACGAACCAGTGTCCACGATTTTCAAAATGGCATCATGCATGGAATAGGGGGTGGTGGGTTCCACGGGCACGAGGGCGTTGAGTCCCGGATCCATGCGGTTGGGATCATCTCCGCTTGAGATAACGGGAGGATTATCCACGTTATTGCCGGGCAGATAGGTTAGAACCTTGCGACACAATGCAAGAGCTTCTTTTTCGTTCTTACTGGCGAAGGATGCCGTACCGCTGGTTCCCAAATGCACATCTGCGCCGCCCAAGCTTTCGAAATCGACCACCTCACCGGTGACGGATTTGATTACTTCCGGCCCGGTAAGGAACATGTACGAGGTTTTTTCGACCATGATGATCAGGTCGGTGAGGGCGGGGGAGTAAGCCGCTCCGCCGGCGCAGGGTCCCATGATGATGCTGACCTGGGGGATGATGCCCGAGTATTGGGCGTTGCGTTTGAAGATCTCTGCATATCCTCCCAGGGAGAAAACGCCTTCCTGGATGCGAGCTCCACCGGAATCGATGAGACCTACGAGCGGTGAACCATTCTTCACAGCCAGGTCCATCAACCGGCAGATCTTACGCGATTGGGTCTCGCCCAGAGCTCCACCCATGACGGTGAAATCCTGGGCATAGGCGTAGACCGGGCGTCCTTCGACATTCCCAAAGCCAGTGACCACGCCATCGCCGGGGATGGTTTCTTCACCGGTAGCCAGGTCTGAACGTTGCTGGGTGAACTGTTCCAATTCCTGGAAGGTGCCGGGATCCATCAATAGATCCATGCGTTCGCGGGCGGTGAGTTTGCCCTTGGCATGTTGTTTTTCGATGCGGTCCTTGCCACCGCCTTGCAGCGCTTTGTTGCGCCGCTTGTGCAATTCTGTAATCCGGGGATCATCTGCCATTTGGTTTCCTAACCCTTTCGGGATGAAATATTATTCAGCTTGGGATGACTTGCCTGAAAATCCCATTCTGGCTATTCTAAGCCAAAGTAGCGCTTTGTGCCATGAAAAATTGTCCATCGTTTTTGGATGTTAATCATAATTTCATTTACCCGGCATTAAAAAGTAAGGACACAGTATGCTGTGTCCTAACAATATTTATTTGACAAGCAGAGAATTACGGTGCAACTACAGGTGAAATGATTGCCCAGGTATCACCACCATCGGTGGAATGAACCAGAGCCAGGGCGCCTTCCTTTGTAGCCACCAGCCAGCCATTGTTGGCATCGACGAAATCGGGCACTCCCGACCAGGTTACCGTGGCACCTGGCAGCCATTGCAAGCCACCATTCGTTGTCTTGTATACCTTATCGCCAACATACCATCCCTGGCTGGGTGAAAGGAACTGGAACAGCCCCTGGGGTTGGGGGACTGGCTGGGGCGTCCAGGTCTGTCCGCCATCATGGGTTACGTACAGCCAGCCAAGGTGAGCAGCTTTGATCTGGGCGAAACACACGGATCCCAAAAAACCATTTTTTCCATCGACAAATTGGACCTGATAAGTCCCACAAGCATAATCTGATGAATTGTAAATGTTGGGATATGCGGCGGGGGCAGGCAAATTGACGAGCGCCCAGGTTTGCCCCCCATCCGTGGAATGATAGAAGAAAATACCGGGTACAACGCCATTAGTATTCCCAGCCAACCAGAGTTCAAATGGACCATTGGAAGCTAAATCTGCCTTGCAGCACACCTGGGGAAAAGTGGAAGCAAATGTGGGGTCTGCAATCTTCGTCCAGGTGTTTCCCCCATCCACGGTCGAATAAAAGAACGAATAGTCATGGCTCATGCCCACACCTACATGCACGAGCAACCAGCCATGTTGCAGATCAGCAAAGGTGATGTTTCCCGGGGTGAAGAACTCCGGGCCTGAGACCGTTTGCAAAGGTGCACTGGCAGTCCAGGTTTTACCGCCATCATGCGATGCCCAAACCACGGTAGTCATGTTGGGGTTGTTGATCAAGGTTGATTGAACCATCGCGTAGCTGACCCAGAGGTTGTTATCGTCAGCAAAGTATGCAATGGCTTGCTTACTGCCGTTGGCATCCAGAGGTTCCGGCGGGGTGAAGTCCTTCCAGGTAAGCCCTCCATCCACGGTATGTAAGATATGAGCGTTCAACTCTGTGCTTGCTGTGCCAATGACCCAGCCATTAGTAAGAGAAACCATATGAATATTGCTCAGGGACAACTGGGTCCCCGAGGAAAGGTGTGGAATTACATTTATCACGATGGGTGTTTCCGTGGGGGGTAGCGGAAAGGTGGGGGTGAGTTGCGGGAGTGGGGTTACTGGAGGTGGTTGCGTAGCGGGTCCGAGACGGGGAAATGTGCAACCGGCAACCAAAATGGCAATCAAGAAACCAAACAAGCTTGCAGTACGGATTTTCATTCAAACCTCGATTTAAGGATTATTCCATTGGGTGTGCAGAAAATACATATTTCCCAACATCTGCTCTCCAGGCGTTTGCATGGATAAATTATTGACGTTATATGCGATGAAATGTTCCCATTAATTGAGCCGTGCCCAGGGTGTGAGGTTTAATCCGGGATTGGAGCTGGTTGCTGCGCCAACCCTGCGGTAGTGAGGTTTCCATATCGAGGGCGAATAAGGTGAATATGTAACGATGCGGTTTTCCAGGAGGCGGGCAGGGACCGTCATAGCCGGCGTGCTGAAAATCATTAACCCCGTGGGTACCCATCCCCGGAACCTGCTGGGTTTGAGGGATCCCTTCAGGGAGATCATTAACGGTAAAGGGTATGTTATAGAGCACCCAGTGGATGAAAACCCCACTTGGGGCATCGGGGTCTTCGCAGATGAGCGCCATGGACGTTGTCCCGGATGGCAGGTTGAACCAGGTTAATGGAGGTGAAAAATTCAAACCTTTGCAGGTGAACCTCGCAGGGATGGTTTCCCCTTCGGTAAAGGCGGATGAAACGATGCTCATGTTTGCCATATTACCTCCTGTTCAGCAAGGGCATTGTTGGTGGTATTTTCCTGGGTGCTTGTATTTTCCCTTTGATTGTATTTTTGTCATTGTAGCATTTTCTTGGGAGAATGATGTGGCTTTTTTCGCCGGGAAAAGAAAAGGACAGGCTATTTGCCTGTCCTTGGAGTGCCAAAGATCAACTATTTTGTCAACCAATAGAAGAATCCTCGCAAGGCGATGGCATACACTCTGTAGGGTTTGGGTCCCACCAAGGCTTCGCCATTGATGAAAACCGTTGGGGTGCCAAAGAGGTGGGTTTTCTCCAACTCAGTCACCTGGTTTTGGACGGTGCGGGAGGTATTGGGGTCGAACAGGCAGGCGTTCACCTGACCGACA